>JAYTRS010000299.1:0-4676 GCA_043746065.1 Bacteroidota bacterium
GTAAAGGTGGGGTTGGTAAAAGTACCGTTGCAGCAAATTTAGCATTAGGTTTAGCACAACAGGGCGCAAAAGTAGGCATTGTTGATGCTGATATTTATGGGCCATCGCAACATATTATGTTTGGCGTTGAGCGGGAGATGCCAGGACCAGGTGAGTTTAACGGTCAGAAAAAAATGAGTCCTGTAATTAGTTACGGTGTTAAAATAAATTCGGTTGGTTTTTTAGCAGGCCCTAATCAAGTAATAGCTTTACGTGGGCCAATGGCTAGCAAAGCGCTTACGCAATTATTTTACGATACCGTTTGGGGCGAATTAGATTATTTAATTGTGGATTTACCCCCAGGCACAGGCGATATTCAAATAAGTTTATGTAGCCAAGTACCATTAACAGGTGCTGTAATTGTTTGTACACCACAAGATGTAGCTATTAGCGACGCTCGAAAAGGAATTGCCCTATTTCAATTGCCTGCTATTAATGTGCCTATACTAGGTTTGGTAGAAAACATGGCTTGGTTTACACCTGCCGAATTACCTAATAATAAATATTATATTTTTGGAAAAGATGGCGTAAAAAATTTAGCTGAAGAATTACAGGTGCCCTTATTAGCTCAACTGCCTTTAGTACAAAGCATTCGCGAAGCAGCAGATATTGGGCGCCCAGCTGTATTGCAAGAAAATACCGAGCAAGCTTTAAATTTTTTAGAATTAGCGCAAAACGTAGCACAACAAATAGCTATTAAAAATGCTGAAGTAGTAACCGTTTAATTTTTTTAAGCTGAGTAGTTACACTGAACTTATCGAAGTAAGAATCAAAGCCATACATACATTATGAAAACATTTTTAATTAATTTATTTTTTGTTATAGTAACCACCACTTTCTCTCAAACAATTGATAGTGCTTGGGTGTATAACAATTACACCAAACAAGAAGTGCAAATAACCATGCGTGATGGTAAAAAATTATTTACCTGTGTGTATGCGCCTAAAAGCAATACTGAAAAACATCCTATTTTAATGGTTCGTACGCCTTACTCTTGCTCTCCTTATGGAAAAAATTTTAGCACCCGTTTATATAATAGTTATTGGAGAGAGTATTTAAAAGAAGGTTACATTATGGTAGTACAAGATGTGCGTGGACGTTATATGAGTGAAGGTGATTTTGTAGATGTACGCCCGTTTATTGAAAATAAAAAAACAAATATTTCGGCAGGCTCAGTAGATATTGATGAAGCAAGCGATACCTACGATGCAGTAGATTGGTTAATTAAAAATGTTACAAATAATAATGGCAATGTTGGTGTGTTTGGTATTTCGTACCCTGGATTTTATAGCACGATGGCAGCTCTATCTAATCATCCTGCTATAAAAGCAGTTAGTCCGCAGGCACCAGTTACCGATTGGTTTATGGGCGATGATTTTCATCACAATGGTGCCTTTGCCATCATGGACGGGTTTAATTTTTACTCTAGTTTTGGTTTGCCACACCCTAAGCCAACTTCAGAAGATGAAAAAAGATTTGAGTTTCCTGAAAATGACAATTATAATTTTTATTTAAAGCAAGGCGCCTTACGTAATTTTAAAAAATTATTTACCGATACCATAAAATTTTGGAACGATTTAATGAATCATCCAAATTACGACAACTGGTGGAAAGCCCGCGATGCCCGCCGCGCTTGTAAAAACATTAAACCCGCCATGTTGGTTGTTGGCGGCACTTTTGATGCCGAAGATTGTTTTGGTGCTTGGAATTTATACAAGGCTATTGAAAAACAAAGCCCTACAACAACTAATAAGTTGGTAATGGGTCCATGGTTTCATGGAGGCTGGAGCAGAGGCTACGGTGCTAATTTAGGTAACGTTAGGTTTGGAAGTAAAACATCGGAATATTACCAACAAAACATTGAAATACCCTACTTTAATTATTATTTAAAAAACAAAGGCGATGTTAAAAACATCGCCGAAGCCACCGTATTTTTTACTGGCGAAAATAACTGGAAAACGTTTACAGAATGGCCATCTAAAAAGATAGAATTAACGCCCATTTATTTTAATCAAAATCAAAAGTTATCGTTTCAAAAACCTAATTCCGACAACTCATTTTCAAAATATACCAGCAACCCCAATAAGCCCGTACCTTATACTGAAGATGTTCATTTGAATAGAACGCGTGAGTACATGAGCGACGACCAACGCTTTGCTGCTCGCCGAACAGATGTATTGGTATTTGAAACCGAAGTTTTACAAAACGATATGACATTGGCAGGAAATGTACTTGCCGATTTAAAAGTAAGCATCTCAACTACAGATGCAGATTTTGTTGTAAAAATAATTGATGTTTTTCCTAATGATTTTAAATACGATACCAGCTATTGTTGTAAGGGTGTAAAAAATGAAGTAGAAATGGCAGGCTACCAAATGTTAGTGCGTGGCGAAATTATGCGTGGGCGTTTTAGAAATAGTTTTGAAAACCCTCAAGCTTTTAAACCAAATACTATTGAAACTGTAAAGTTTGAATTACCCGATGTAGCGCATACCTTTAAAAAAGGACATAAATTAATGATACAAGTACAAAGCTCGTGGTTTCCTATTTTTGATAGAAACCCACAGCAATTTGTAGATATTTATAAATGTAGTGATAGCGATTTTATTGAAAGTGATATAAAATTGTTTCATCAAAGTAATCATTCATCCACACTACTTTTACCAATTTTAAAATAATTTAATTGCAACAAATAATAGCATATTGTTTAGTTGGCATTGCCATTGTTTATTTACTTTTTAAGTTTATAAAAAAAAACAAAGCCAAACCTGGTTGCAATAACGATTGTGGTTGCCATTAATTTAAATCAAATTTATTAATTTTCTACTTTTTAACTCCTTCGACTTCGCTTAGGATGATGAAGCTGTGTCACTCTGAGCGGAGTCGAAGAGTGAACCTCGCTATCTTAAATCTTTGCTTGTTTTTATTAGTACTTTGACAGTCCTTCGACTACGCTCAGGATGACATTGTTTAAATCACCCTGCCTTCGACTTCGCTCAGGATGACATTAATAAATCATCGTGCTTTTGACTTCGCTTAGGATGACATTAATTAATTTACACTCAACAAATCTTTTGCGTTTACTAATGCAGCTGGTGTTGGATTACCAGTGCTTAGCATTTTTGCAATTTCGGTAATACGTTCTTCTTGTGTAAGTTGTTTTATAAACGACGAGGTTTTATTAGCGCCATCTTTTTTATACACAAATAAATGATGATGGCCCTTACTTGCCATTTGTGGTAAATGCGTAATGGTTATTACTTGCAGGGTATTGCCCATATTTAATAATATGGTTCCAATTTTATCGGCTACATCGCCGCTAACTCCTGTATCAATTTCATCAAAAATAATGGTGGGCAATTGTTTTTTTGTAGCGAGCAATGATTTTAAAGCCAGCATTAAACGTGATAGTTCTCCGCCACTTGCTACTTTGTGTAATTCGTTTAAAGGAGCGCCTTTGTTGGCACTAAATAAAAACTTTAGTTGGTCGAAACCATTTATTGTTAACTCTGGTGTTTGCTGAATATCTATTTTAAAAATAGCATTAGGCATGGATAGAGTTGTTAAAATATTTTTTACTTTAGTTTCAATAGTGGTTAATGATTTTGTTCTGAGCTTTGTTAAATCGGTAGCCAATTTAGTGCACGTAGCTTTAACTTGTGCCAGTTCTTTTTTAGTTTTTTCTATTTGTGTTTCAATAGAACTGAATTGCGATAGTTTATTTTCAATATCGGTTTTAATGGTTAATAATTCTTCTTCGCTTTTTACATTGTGTTTTTTTAGTAAGCGGTTAAGTTTATCTAATTTTAAATTTACGGTTTCTAACTTTTTGGTATCGTAATTTACGACACCTTCAGCATCTTCTAAATCGGTAGCTAATTCTTTTAACTCAATGTATGTAGAGTTTAAGCGCGATAAAAATTCAGCATAATTACTGCCGTATTTACTAATTGTATTTAGTTGTTGTTTTAGTTGCGATAGATTGCTGAGTATATTTGCATCGCCCCCATTAATAGCATTGGCAACATTTAGCAAATTGGTTTTAATGGTTTCGGCATTTTCGAGGGTGTTACTTTCTTCTTCTAAAGTTTTTAAACTACCTTGTTTAATATCGGCTTCGTGCAATTCGTTAAACAAAAATTGATAATAATCTAATTCTTTTTTTGCTTGAGTTTCTTGCTGAGTAAGGGTGGCAAGGGTGGTATTTAATTTAGTATGCTGATTAAAGTTTAGTTTATAATTTTTAAACACCTCTACACTCTCGGCAAAGGCATCTACAATTTGTAATTGAAAGTTGGTTTGATTTAATAACAAGGTTTGGTGTTGCGAATGTATATCTATTAATTTTTCGGATAATAGTTTTAACACATTTAAGGCAACGGGTGTATCGTTTAAAAAGCTACGCGATTTACCTTTGGCACTAATTTCGCGACGAAGCACTAAGGTGTTTTCAAAATCTAATTCGTGCTCGGTAAAAAAAGAATGTAGGTTTAATGTTTGGGCATTAAAGGTGGCTTCTATAATGCATTTTTTAGTTTTATTTTGCAGGGCGGCCACATCGGCTCTATTACCAAGCACAAGGCCTAGGGCTTCTAAAAAAATAGATTTACCAGCGCCTGTTTCGCCAGTAATAACGG
>JAYTRS010000300.1:0-4636 GCA_043746065.1 Bacteroidota bacterium
TATAATACCACAAATACATTTATGAATTTTATGAATGGTTATTTAAAACCAAATACCATTTGGAATGTAAATAAGTATATGAATATTTGGGTAACAGACGAAAACGCATCTTTAGGTTTATTAGGTTTTGCCACCTTCCCTCCAGGTACCGGCTTAGCTGGTTTAACAAGCGGCTTAGGAACAAATACTACCGATGGTTTATGGTGTTGGGCTAAATCTTATGGTAATACTGGCGCTGCTTTAGCACCCTATCATTTAGGGCGAACTGCTACTCACGAAATTGGGCATTGGGTTGGCTTACGCCATATTTGGGGAGATGGTACGTGTTTAACAGATTATTGTAACGATACGCCTCCAGCCGCAGCAGCCAACTTTGTTAACCAAAATACAATTGCTACACCTGCTACACCTGCTAATGCAAATACAGTAAGTTATCCGTATAATGTTGGAACGTGTACAGGCCCTCCATCAAATGGCACCAACGGGGAAATGTTTATGAATTTTATGGATTATAGCGATGATAATGGTATGTATATGTTTACAACCGACCAAACTACCCGTATTCAAACCGCTATGGCAAATTCGCCAATTAGAAACACATTAGGAACACATGGTTTAACTATTGCACCACCTGTTGCCCAATTTAGTATAAATCCTACAACTATTTGCGCGGGTCAATCTGCTACCGTAACTGATATGAGTACTGGTTCTCCAACTCCTCCATCGCAATGGAATTATACCGTTACAGGTACTACCGTTCCTACATCTACCTTACAAAACCCTGTATTTACTTTTACTGCTACTGGTATACAAACTATCACATTAATTGCAGTAGCAAATGGTACACAGCCAAGTTTACCAGTAAGCCATACCGTAATTGTTGGTACAGGTATAGTAGTAAATGCTTCGCCTGCTACTTCTACTATTTGTGCTGGAAATTCGGCTACCCTAACAGGTAGTGGTGCTACCACATATACATGGAATCCAGGAAATATTGTGGGAGCAAGTATTGTTGTATCTCCTGCTGCAAGCACAGTGTACTCAGTGGTTGGCACTTCGGGTTCGTGTACAGGCAGTAATTCAACTACTGTAACTGCTACTGCAGGCCCAACGGTTGTTGTAAATTCATCTACAATTTGTAGTGGTAGCTCAGCTACATTAACAGCTAGTGGCGCTACTACATATACTTGGAATCCAGGAAATTTAAGTGGAACCAGTGTTGTTGTATCTCCAACAGCAACTATAATTTATACAGTAACGGGTGCAAATGGTGCTTGCACAAGTATTAAAAACACTACGGTTACTGTAAATACCATACCAGTTCTTAATATTAATCCGCCAAACGCAAGTATTTGTTCAGGTTCTTCAGCTACCTTTTTTGGAAGTGGAGCAACTACTTATACATGGATTTCTGGACCAAATACCGCTTCCATTTCTGTATCACCAACAATAACTACCAATTATACTTTAACAGGTACTAATTTGGGTTGCGTGGGTTCTAAAACTACGGCAGTAACAGTTACTTTAACTCCGGTAGTAACCGTTAGTAGTTATACAATTTGTAGTGGTGGCTCAGTAACTATACCCGCAAGTGGTGCTACAACGTACAGTTGGAATACAGGTTCTACAAGTTCATCAATAACAGTTAGTCCTGCTGGTACAACCATTTATACCGTTACAGGTTATAATGGAATATGTAGTAATGTAAAAACTTCTACTGTTACAATTGGTACAGCTTTAAGTATTGTTATTACACCTACTAATCCTTCAGTTTGTGCTGGAGGTTCTGCTACACTAACAGCGAGTGGAGCTACTAATTATACTTGGAGTACTAGCAGTAATTTATTATTCATTGTTGTATCACCCACAGTAAATACCGTTTATTCAATTGTTGGTAGTTCGGGTGCATGTTCCGGTACTAATAATGTAACGGTAACAGTAAATGCAAATCCAACCACAATAATATCTTCTACTAACGTAAGTTGTTTTGGTGGAAGTAATGGATCGGCTTTTGCTGGAGTTTCAGGGGGTACAGGGCCGTTTACATATAGTTGGTCTCCTTCTGGTAGTATTGTAAATATTGCTAATGGTTTAAGTGTTGGTATTAATACGGTTGCCATTAAAGATGCAAATAATTGTAGTGTTACAGGTACTGTGTTAATCACTCAACCTACTGCTTTAAATGCAACAGCTAGTGCAACCAACGTAAGTTGCAATGGTGTATGTAATGGCACAGCATCGCTTAATGCTACTGGGGGTACGCCAGCCTATAGTTATTCTGTTATACCTGCTGGTGGCAATGCAGCAACGGTAACTGGATTGTGCGCTGGTAGTTATACCTATGTTGTACAAGACACTAAAGGATGTACAACAAATACACCTTTTAACATTACTCAACCTGCAGTTTTGGTGGCAGCGCCAACATCTAGCAGCACAACTTGCGCCTCTTCATGTAACGGTTTTGTAACAGCAAATGCAAGTGGTGGTTCGCCAGCATATTCATATACGCTATTACCTAGTGGTGGAAATGCGGCAACGGCCAATAACTTATGTGCAGGTACTTATACATACATAGTAAAAGATACAAAAAACTGTACTACAAATTCGGTATTTACAATTAATGCAGGAAGCGGTGGCTTAACAGTTATTGCAACAGCAACAAATGCAAGTTGTGGTACATGTACTGATGGTATAGTTTCTGCTACAAGTACTGGCGTTGGCCCGTTCTCATACACTTGGACACCTGGCAACATCACAACACAAACCGTTAATGGTTTATTGCCTTCTTGTTATAACGTATTAATTACAGATGGTACTGGTTGTAGTGGTACAGGTAGCGTTTGTGTTAGTTTTGTAACAGGTATTGCCAATAATATAACAACAAGTACTGGTATTAAAGTAATGCCAAACCCAACCACTGGTGAGTTTGTTATAGAATGTAATAATGTAAACTTAAAACAAATAGATATAGTAGATGTAACAGGTAGAATTATTACTAATAAACAAACTACACTAAGTACTGTAACTATTAATATTAGTGAGTTTGCAAATGGTGTTTATTATGCTCGTATTACTTCTGATAAGACGGTAACTGTTATAAAAATTATTAAAAATTAAACAATTTTAAAAACTAAAAAAAATCCTCATCAATTATGGTGAGGATTTTTTTTGTTTATTGTTTTACAAAATTATACTTTGTATCAAATGTAAAACTCTTCTAAATATTTAAGTTTACCTTTAGCAAATGCTAATACATTTAAACGATACGAATATAAATTTTAAAACAATTGAGCAAATTGTAACTTGTTTAAAAAATGGAGGTATTATTATTTACCCAACAGATACTGTTTACGCATTAGGTTGCGATATTACGCAAGTAAAAGCCGTGGAACGTATTTGCAAACTTAAAGGTATAAAACCCGAAAAAGCTAACTTTAGTTTTGTATGTAGTAATTTAAGTCATTTATCAGAATTTACGAAGGCCATACCAAATAACATTTTTAGAATAATGAAAAAAGCTTTGCCTGGCCCTTATACTTTTATTTTAGAAGCTAATGGCAATGTGCCAAAATTATTAAAGCAAAACAAAAAAACAATTGGTATTAGAGTACCCAATAATTTAATTTGCAAGCAAATTGTTGAAGCCTTAGGCAACCCAATTATATCTACTAGTTTGCACGATAGTAGTGATGATATTTTAGAATATTTTAGCGATCCTGAAATGATTTATCAACAATACCAAGATAAAGTAGATATGGTAATTGATGGAGGCTTTGGTAATATTTATCCATCCACCGTTATTGATTGTAGCACCAACGAAATTATTGTTTTAAGAGAAGGCTTAGGTAATTTAGAGGTATTGAATTAAAAGTTTTAAAAAATAGTTTCAATAAATTTAGCGACTATTTTTATCACTAATAATATTGTACTAAAGGCCAAAGCGCATTAATAATTGTAAATCTGGCATAAAAAAAATGCAGATTTTAACCAACAATACCTAAAGTAATTATTATTATTAGCTTTTTATATTGTGAAATATATTTTCACATTTTAAATTAATGAATAGAGTATTGTAAATAAATTTCTAAATAACTTTGTCACAATACAATTGTTAAAACTTGCATTTTTTGACTTTAATTTTATATATTTGATTTTGTCAATTATGTTTAGAAACAAATACATAAAAATTTTAATTTCATTTTTATTAATATTAGTGGCTTTTTGGGTAACAACCCCAAAGGTTTATGTACATAATTTATTAAATCATAATCACGATGCTTCCATTAATATTAGTGATAAAACTAAAGTGGATAATAAAAAAAATACTGACGATTGTGATTTTGAAAAATATAATACCCCTTCTTATTTTAATGTGTTTAAATTTTTAAACAATTTTATGCCTTCAAAACCTAGTAGTACTATTAAATTTTTTTAAACTATCTACTAGTTTAATGTAATTTATTTATTCTACGCACCTCCAATTTTTGTTGAAAAATGTAGTTAATTTTTTTTAATGTTATAATAATTAATAGGGTTTAATTTTTTTAAACAAATACTATTATTAACTATAATGTGCGTTTTAGTAAAAGTGCAAAATTGTGGCTTGCTTTAAAAGCGAATATAATAAACGACAACA
>JAYTRS010000301.1:0-4593 GCA_043746065.1 Bacteroidota bacterium
CTTTTTTTGTTAATAAACTAAATTTTGGCCCGTCTGGGTATTTAGTACATGATGAGATAACTGTTATTGCTATAAAAGCAATGGTTACAATTTTGATAATTTTTGTTTTCATTTTTATGTTTTTTTTGGTTTATATATAAAATAGTTTAAACCCTATAATATATAGGGCATTTAATAATTAATAATAAATTAAGTAAGAATTGTTTTTTTAAACGAAAAAATTAATAATTAAGCAAACTGAGGGGGCTTAATTTGTTTTAAAAAATAGTAAAAATCTAAAAACTGAGTATTAGATTGGGCTTTTGTACTTAAATTAAAAACACTAGGTGCAATTTGAATTATGGTGCTATTGCAAACGTAAACAAAGCTTAAAAGCATTTTTACTAGATGAATGCAACCTTGTTTTGTATTATTATTTAATGAATAGAAGTTTTTAAATAAATCATTTTCGTTTTTGTCGGCAATAACTTTTACAAGTACAGAGTTTTTTAGTTTGATTACCGAAATTACTTCGTAATAAAAACCATTCACTACTAATTCTTTATTGTTTTCATGCCATTCGTAACCATTTTTATTTACAAAAGCATCGGTATTTAAAAATTTAATTTCGCTTACTAAATTTTGATTCTTATGTAATACATCTTCTCTAAAATTAGTTTTTTGAGATTGAACAAATGATATAAAAAAAATGAAACGAAAAGCTGTTAGGCTAATAATTAAAAGCAAACTATAAGGTAATAGTTTTTTTAAAAGTTTCATTATAACAAAGTTAACATTTTTTTTACATAATTATATTACCGTATGTGTAAACCAAAATAAATAATGGGTACAATAAAACTTGCCAAATAAAACAGCAAAATAAAAATACGCTTAAAGGCATTTAAATTATATATTAAATTTACTTGTAGTATGGATGTAATGTGTTTAATTAAAATAGGTTCGGCAATGCTATATTGATAATTACCTGGAGTTATGCTTGCATATTTTTTTGGAAACGAAAACAACAAACAGTCGCGTATTAACCAATAATCTTTATCGGGTAGGGCAGGGTAATCCGTAAAGTAATTTATACGTTCTTGTTTCAAATACTCTCTAATTTTTTGATTTTTATTTTCGTTAATTAATTCAATTCCTATAAAAACAGGTATTATAATCATAAGTGGGCTTTGTAATAATAAACACAGGGCTACCAAACCCATAATAGATATTATGCCAAAAGCTATGCGTACTGCAAAGTTTTGTTTAAAAAATAAGGTTTCTATGAGTCTGCCGCCATCTAAAGGATAAAATGGTAAGCAGTTTAGCAAATTAATTACTAAAAAAACGTTGGATAACATTTTTACCGTTTCGTTTTGCAAATCTTTATTTATAAAATATAAAACACTGCCAATAATAATGCCTGGCAAAGGACCTGCTAATATTATTAAGCTCAAGTGTGTTTGACTTACGTTTTGTTTTTTTCCGCTGGTGTAGGCGCCTAAAAGTGGCACAATAAATATTTTAACATTGCTATAATCAAACATTTTCATGGCTAAAAAATGCCCCATTTCGTGTATAATAATTACTACTAAAATAGCGGCAATGTACACTATGGGTTGGTTAAATAAAGCATAAAACAATACGCCATAAATACCTAAACTAATTAACGAACGAACTAGCGCATTTTGTTTTTTTTCAATAACCATTGGCTTTGGTGGATAATTACCTTCGTTTGAATTATTAAAATTATCAGGTTCGCTATTTAAAAAATCTTCCACTACTGTTTATGTTTTTAGTTTTTAATTGAAACAACAAGTATATACAACTTGCAAATAAAAAAAATGCCCCTGTTTGGTGTAAGGCTCCCATTATAACAGGCACATTATATAATAAGGTTAAAACACCTAAAATAAACTGAATAGTAACACCAAAAATTAATAAACTCACCCCTAAATTTTGTTGTACGTTTAGTTTTAGTTTAGTGGATTTATACCAAATAACACATAACAAAATCACAACAATTATAGCTAAAGTGCGGTGCATAAATTGTATACCGCTGGCATTTTCAAATAAATTTTGGTACAAAGTAGGTTTCATCGTAACTTGCTCTGCCACCCAACTATTGCCCATTTTAGGCCAAGTGTTAAAAATATGCCCTGGTCTAATTTTAGCAGCATTACCTTCTACAAAGCCTGCTGTAAAAGCCCCATAAATTATTTGAAATATTAATACGCAAAAAAATAAAATACTTACTTTTTGTAATTTTTTTCCTTCGTTATCAGTTTCTTTTTTTTCTGTAAAAGTTAGTTGCAGCGCAAACCAAAATGTAAATGCAAATAAGGTAAAGGCGCTCATTAAATGGGTAGCTAACCTAAAATGGCTAACGGCTGGTTTTTGTTGCAAACCGCTATATACCATCCACCAACCTATAACGGCTTGCATGGCACCCATAAAAAACAATAAACCAAATTTTGGCCACATTGGTTTGGTAATCTTTTTTTTAAGTAAAAAATAAATAAAGCCAATAACAAAAGTGTACATCATTAATCTACCTATCATTCTATGAATATATTCCCACAAAAAAATAGGTTTAAATTCTTGTAAAGTCATGGTTAAATTAACTTTAATAAACTCTGGGCTTTGTTGGTATTTTTCAAAACGCTGTTGCCACATTTGCTCATTAAATGGCGGTATTGAGCCCATAAAACTCCAATCAGTTATTGATAATCCTGAATGTGTTAAACGGGTTAAGCCGCCAACCACCACCATTACATAAATTAACAAACAGCCTGTTAAAAGCCAGTAAATAATAGGTTTATAAAGAGATTTAGAAATTAAATTCATTACTGTTTAGCATACAAATTTAGCTTAAATTGTTTAATAAAAGTTTGTAATGTTATAAATTATGTTATCTCATTTACACATTTTTTTATTCCAAAAAAAGATTATATCTTTATTTTCTTAAAAATTAAGCGTGTTGCTAAGTATGAAAAAAAGTTACTTATTAATTTTTTTATTTTTTATTTTTACATGTAGCATTTTTTCGCAAAATTTTACACGGCCAGGCGATTGGAAAAAAACTCGTAAAGAAATTTTTATTACAATGGGTGGCGCCAATTTTTTAGGCGATTTAGGAGGCAGAAATAAAATTGGAACAGATTATAGCCCTGTAGATTTGAATTTTTCATTATCAAAAACTGCCTTTGGAATTGGCTACCGATACAAAGTCGAAAAGTATTTAAACCTTACGGCAAAATTCAATTATTTAATAGTAAAAGGTGATGATGCCAAAACACAAGAACCTTTCAGACATAACCGTAACTTAAGCTTTAAATCAAATATTTTTGAATTAAGCGGACGAGTTGAATTTGGCTACGAAACTGGTAAAGCTGGTAATCGTTATGGCATTAAAAAAACATTTAGCCGAAGGCTAAAAAGCAATACCCATTCATTTTTTGTTTTTGCAGGTATTGGTGTATTTTACTACAATCCTAAAACTTTAGTTGGAGGTAAATATGTAGCCCTAAGACCCTTACATACCGAAGGACAAGGCTTGCCTGGTGGCCCAAAACAATATTCTAATTATAGCATTGCTATTCCACTTGGCTTTTTTTATAAATATACAATTAACAAACAATGGTCTATTGGCATTGAATTTGCATGGCGAAAAACTTTTACCGATTATATTGATGATGTAAGCACAAAATATTATGATAAACAAGCTTTAATTGATAACTACGGACCTCTATCCGCTCAATTAGCCGATCCAAGTTTGGGCGAAATACCGGGTGCTTCTTTACCTGATGCTGATGGCACTGGTGCACAACGTGGCGATTTACAAAAAGATTCGTATATTACCTTAGAGGCTACAGTTGGTTATATCTTTAAAGCCAAACGCAAACGTGCACGCTTACGCAGTAAGTTTTAAGTTTAACTGCAATTCTCGTTTTATAATAGTATCAAATTACTATATTTACACCTTTATTTACATCTTAAAAAACATAAAACATGGCTTATAATTTATTAAAAGGCAAACGCGGTATTATTACTGGAGCATTAGATGAAAACTCAATAGCTTGGAAAGTGGCCTTACGTGCGCACGAAGAAGGAGCTACCTTTGTATTAACGAATGCGCCTATTGCTATGCGTATGGGCGAAATAAATAAATTAGCAGAACTAACCAATTCAAAAATAATTCCTGCAGATGCTACAAACGTTGAAGAAATTGAAAAACTATATGTAGAAGCAATGGCACATTTAGGTGGTAAAATAGATTTTGTACTTCACTCAATTGGTATGAGTGTAAATATTCGCAAAAACATACCTTACACTGAATTGAATTATGAATATTTTAACAAAGGTATAGATGTGTCTGCTTTATCATTTCATAAAATGCTAGCAGTAGCTCATAAATTAGATGCCCTAAACGAATGGGCAAGTGTAGTAGCTCTTACGTATATTGCAGCACAACGTGTTTATCCGTTTTATACAGATATGGCTGATATTAAAGCAATGTTAGAAAGTATTGCTCGCACTTTTGGTTATCACTATGGGAAACAAAAAAATGTACGTATAAATACCATTTCTCAATCACCAACCCGCACAACTGCTGGT
>JAYTRS010000302.1:0-13815 GCA_043746065.1 Bacteroidota bacterium
TTGGAAAGACGATGTCACACTGAGCGGAGTTGAAGTGGGAATAGAAGGAAAACAAATGGCTTGGCGTTTTAATTTAGAGGCAATAACTAAAAATTATGATAATATAGGTGTTGCCGTGCCTGATTTTACAAGTGCTACAGAAACATTAATAATTAACGGAGAAAAATCTAACTATATAACAGAACACGATAAATTAGATTTTGAAAAACGTTTTACAAACCTACACTTTAGTACTATTTTAAATGCAGGGCATTGGGTACATGCCGAAAAACCTAAAGAGTTTTTTGAAGCAGTCATAAATTTTTTACTGCCCCACTAATTTCTTAGCTTCATTTAAATCTACCCGTTCACCATTTTTTAGGGCAATTACAAAGCAATCGCTAAAGCCATTTTTACGTAAAAAATTTTGGTGTTTAGTAGCCTCGTTTACATTTGTATAATTGCCCGATGTATATTTTAAATTGGCATTTACTTTGTAAGAATCACCATCAACAATATTTTTAAATTTATCTTGTTTTAAATCTAATTTAGTATCGCTGGTAGCAAATTGCACTTTAAAAATAATGCCCTTTGTGTCTTCTATCCCTTTGGTCTCTTTCTTCACATCGACTCCGCTCAGGGCGACATCCTTCTGTTCTACTTCCTGTTTCTTAGTATCATTTTTAAATTTTTCTGCTATTTTTTTTGCGGTTATACTATCAGTGTTATTCCCTTCACTAGCTTTTGTCTCTTCAATTTTTTTACCGCCATCAATAGTTTTCGTTTCTTTAAACTCTTTTGTTTTTATAGTGTCTTTTTTCGTCCCTTCAGTTTCTTTTATCTCTTCCTTCCCTTTAGTCTCCTTTTTCTCTTCCTCATCATCGTCGTCATCGGGGTCTTTAGTTCTTTGTCCGGGGATATTTCCAGCTTTAATGTTTTCGTTTTCTAATGGTTTTTGATTTTCAATATCATCATTGTATTCTTTTTTTACGCCTTCAAGTTCGTCTTTATACTTTCTAAAACCTCTAAAAATAGATTTTGCTAAATAATCTTGCCCTTCTTTACTTCCTAAAAATTGTTCTTCTAAAGGGTTGGTTAAAAAACCAAGTTCGGTTAAAATACTTGGCATGGCTGTGCGCCAAAGCACCCAAATACTTTGGCGGTGCACGCCCCCTTCGCCCTTATTAATTCTACCTGCTTTAGTGGTGTATTCTTGCTGTATTTTTACTGCTAAATTTGCGCTTTGTATAACGTAAGCACTGGTGTAATTACTCATTATAATATAGCTTTCGGGGCTATCGGGGTCAAAACCCGCATACTTTTTTTCGTAATCATCTTCTAAAAAAATAGCCGAGTTTTCGCGGGTTGCTACTTTCATTTTACCCTCTTCGTTTTTTAGGCCCATCACGTAGGTTTCGGTACCAAAGGGTTCGGGGTTAGGTTTTTCAACTACTACAATTTTACCTTTTTTATTTTTATACGTTTTTTTACGTTTTTTGCCTGTTTTTGGGTCTTTTATAATTACAGCTTTACCTGCAGCATTACAGTGTATGGATATAAATAAATCGGCCTTGGCTTTATTTGCAATTTGGGCACGTTCTTCTAACTCCACAAAAACATCGGTAGTTCGGGTATAAATTACTTTTATATCCTTGTAATTTTCTTCAATTAATTTACCAAGTTTTAATGCTACTGCCAACGAAACATCTTTTTCTTTATGCGTTACGCCGTTACAGCCAGGGTCTTTTCCACCATGGCCTGCATCTATTACAATTATTTTTAAAGTTTTGGTTTTAGATTTTTTATAAATACTAAACGATGTTATCACTAAAATAATGATACTTAAAACCCCTAAATATTTTAATTTTTTAACCATTTAGCATTATAAAAACATTTGCAATAAGCTAAAGTATTGTAGCTTTGTGAGTTGCATATAAAATTATACCATTAAGTTTGATAAAACACCCATATAGTAAAGTAGTTTTCTTCTTTGTAATGTTAATATCTTTAAACGTTACAAACTTATTTGGGCAAAGCACACCAATAGATACTTTAAAAAAAGTAACCGTTGATACCTTAAAAACAGATGATAACAGCGAAAGCCTTGAAGAGGCAATAAATTACAGTGCCCAAGACAGTGTGGTTTTTTTAGCAGTGGCAAAAAAAATATTTTTATACGGTAAAGCCAAGGTAAATTATACTACCATGAATATGGAAGCCGAGTTTATTGAAATAGATTATACCACCAACATAGTTAAAGCTTATGGAAAAAAAGATAGTTTGGGTAAACCCGAAGGAAGGCCAGATTTTAAAGATGGTGAACAAACCATGCGAGCCGATACTATTAAATACAATTTAAAATCTAAACGTGGTAAAATTTATAATGCTTTTACACACCAAGGCGAGTTATTAGTTTTTGGCGAACAAATAAAAAAAGATAGCACCAACATTGTGTATTTAAAAAACATGAAATGTTTGCCTTGCCAAGATGAAGATGCACGCACAGCCTTTAGAGCTACAAAAGCAAAAATAATACCAAATGATAAAATTATTACAGGCCCTATGTATTTAGAAATTGGAGGTGTACCCACGCCTTTAGCCTTGCCATTTGGTTATTTCCCTAACACTAAAAAGCAACATAATGGTATTTTATTACCTACGTTTGGCAACTCGGCATCACAGGGTTTTAGTTTACGAAACGGTGGTTTTTATTGGGGTATAAACGATAAAACCGACATGATAATTAATGGCGATATTTATACAAATGGTAGTTATGCACTACGCACTACTAATAATTATAATGTGCTATACAAAAGCAATGGCAATGTAAATTTATCGTTTAGCCAAGTTAATATTGGTGATAAGGATATACCAGCTACGTTTACAAAACAACAATCGTATAGTGTTAAATGGATACATATACAAGATAATAAAAATAACCCCACCATACGTTTTAGCGCCAATGTAAATTATGTAAAAAATCAAGCTTTTAATAGGTTAACAACTATTAATTCTAATCAGTTTTTGCAAAATAGTTTTAATTCAAATATTAATTTTACAAAAACATTTAAGCTAAGTGCATTAAGTATAAATGCCTCGCATAACCAAAGCGCTGTGGGTTTAAAACCTATAAGTTTTACATTTCCACAATTAACATACAACGTAAATCGTTTTTTTCCGTTTAAACGCGAAGATGCTGTAAAACAAAACGCATTTGATAAAATTGGTGTAAATTATTTGTTTGAAGCGCGTAATACCTTAAACGGATACGATTCTACCATTTTTAAAGGCGACATTGAAAAGCGTATGGCCTATGGTATTAAGCACAGTTTACCAATATCTACCAATTTTAATTTAGCTAAATATATTACCGTAACTCCTGGCTTAAACTTAAACGCGGTTATGTACACAAAAAGTATTAGGCAGCAATTTGTAACCGATGTTACAACGTATACAAGTACTATTAAAACCGATACTATTAATGGCTTTGTAGGCGGCTACGACGCCAACTTTACTACCTCATTTAACACTAAAGTATTTTTTGATTACGTTTTTAAAAAAGGAAAAGTAAAACAAATTAGGCATTTACTAATTCCTACGCTTACATACTCTTACCGCCCCGATTTTGGTAAAGAGCAATATGGCTTTTGGAAAAGTGTACAATCTAACACCATTGGGGGTATTAACCGCTATACTATTTTTCAAAATAATATTTTTGGTGGGCCAGGTATTGGCGCACAAAACGCACTTGATTTAAATTTAAGTAATAATATTGAAGCTAAAATTCGTAAAAAAACCGATACTGGTTTTGTATATAATAAAACCGCCTTGCTTCAAAATATTAGTGCAATGGGTGGTTATAATTTTGCAGCAGATAGTTTTCAAATGAAAGCGGTAACCCTAAGCGCACGGACTGTTTTATTTAAAAATATTGATATTCTGGCAAGCGGCAACTTAGACCCTTATGCTTATAGCAATATTACGAAGCGGCGTATAACAAGCTATCAATACTCCCAAAACGCACAATTAGCACGTTTAACAGGTGCAAATTTTGTAGTAAATACAAGCATTAGCAGCGATAAAATTGCGGCTGCTAAAAAATTACGCGAAGCTCCCAACCAAAGCAATGGTGCTGAAAAAGGAACAAAAAATGATTTAGACCCAACGGCAAAACTGCCCTGGAATATTGCTTTAAATTATAATTTAATGCTTATTAATAGCGATAATACAAAACTCCAACCCACACACTCTATTAATTGCCGAGCAGATATTATGCCTACAAAGTACTGGAAAATGGGTATTACAACGGGTTATGATTTTAATCGTCAAAACTTAAGTTACACAAGTGTTAATATTTATCGCGATTTAAAATGTTGGGAAACGCGAATAGATTGGGTGCCCTTCGGCTTTAATAAAGGCTATTATTTAACTATAAATTTAAAAAGCAGTGTATTTAACACACCGTTTAATTATGGTAACCGAAATTTTGTTAAAACAACAGGGTTTTAAAAAAGAAAAACCACTAACAGAAAATCTCCATAATCTATTAGTGGTTAATTTTGTTGTTATAAACAAAACCCTTGATAAAGAACGTATAGTAAAATTAATATAGTTAAAAGCGAATCGTTTAATTATTTAATAAGTGGTAGGGTTTTTTGTATAACTGGTAGCTTTTATTAAATAACTGGTAATGTTAATGATTAAGTTTATCCATAAAAGCATCTTTTTTTCGGCGCGAAATTTCGAGTTTTGAATTGTCGCTCATTACGGCATAACCGCTATCTTCTTTTAAAAATCTAATCACATGGTTCATATTAATTAAATGGTGGTTGTGAATGCGAATAAAGTTTTTTTCGGGTAGTAAGTCTTCGTAATGCTTTAAGCCATAACTTGCTAAAAGTTTACGTTTATCGTCCATAAAAAAGGTAGTATAACCCCCATCAGCTTCACAACGAATAATGTCTTTTAAATTTAAAATCTCGAAACCATTACCTGTTGGTACGGTAATTTTTTGAAAATTATCATCGGGTTTTTGCAACTGCTGAATTAAAAAATTTAGGTTATCCATATTTGGAACCTTGTTTCGTTTTTGAATAACTTTATCTACTGCAATTTTTAATTCTTCAACATCAATAGGTTTTAATAAATAATCGCAGGCGCTGTATTTAATGGCACGAATGGCGTGTTGGTCGCTAGCGGTAGCAAATATTACTTCAAATTTATGGCCTTGTACTTGCTCTAATAAATCAAAGCCACTGCCATCGGGCATACTAATATCTAAAAACACTAAATCGGGTTTATAGGTATTTATTAGTTCAACGCCTTCTTTTACGTTTTTTGCTTGGCCAACTACGTTTAAAAATTCGCAATTTTTTTCAATCATTGCTACCATCATGGCACGGCTTTTTTGTTCGTCTTCAATTATTATTGCTTTTATCATCGTGTTTAGTTTTAATTTTTTATTCGTTTAATGGAATGTATAGTTCAACTTTTGTTCCTAACGCATAACCCTTTTCATCTTTTAAATCGCTAATGTTTACGCTTAATGCCGAGTTATTTACTTCGTTTAAAATACGCAATCTATCTTCGGTAATCTTCATCCCTAACGATTTATGTTTTTTACCTGGCATAGTGTGTTTTATTTGCGAGGCTTTTTCGCGCCCAATTCCATTATCAGTAATGGTGCAAATTAAAAAATTATTTTTATAAGATAAATGTATTGTTAACAAGCCTTTTTCAGGTTTGGGGTTTAAGCCGTGTAAAATAGCATTTTCAACATATGGCTGCATTAAAAGTGGGGGCATAATATCGTAATCTGTATCTACATTTTCATCTACACTAACTTTATACTCAAATTTACCTTCAAAACGCATTTGTTCTAACTCTAAATATAATTTTAAAGCCTCAATATCTTCATCAACGGTTACGGTAGGCTTATCAGAGTTATTTAAAATAATACGCACCAAGCGTGCAAATTTATTAAGGTATTTTATAGCTTCGTCGCTTTTGTTATTGTATATATAATGTTGAATAGAGTTAAGGGAGTTAAAAATAAAATGCGGATTCATTTGTGAGCGAAGAGCTTTTAGTTCTATTTTACTCATTTCTACTTTTCTATCAAAATCTTGTTTTTGTTTTTTGCGAATTGAGCGAATTCTAATTTTAAAAATTAAATAAATTATTAGTACAATACTTAAAAATAATATTAAAATAAACCACCAGGTTAAATAATATGGAGCGTTTATTGTAAACGAAAATGTAGTTTCCTTACTATCCCAAACCCCTTCGTTATTACAACTTTTTAGTTTAAAGATATATTTGCCAGGCGAAAGATTGGCATATTTACTATAATCTTCGTTACTTGGAAGGCTCCATTTTTTTTCTAAACCTTCTAATTTTTTTATATATAAAACTTTATCGGGATTAGTTAAGCAAATGCCTTTATAGTAAAACGAAATAGAGTTTAGGTAATAGGGCAAATTGCAATTTTGTGCTAATAAAGTATCTTCGTTTGCTAATTTTATAGTTTGTATTAGCGTCGAATTTTCGATATTATTTTCTTTTAAATTATAGGGTTCGTGAACCACAACGCCACTAACGGTGCCAAACCAAAGGGTTTTATCGTTATCTTCCCAAATGCCATTTGTATTACACTCTACGCCTACAAAGCCATCTTGCTTGCCAAAACTAGCTATATCTATTTTGTTTTGGGTTAAATATTTTTTTAAATTTAATTTATTTATGCCTTGGTTAGTGCCTAGCCACAGATAATTTTTATTTTGTGCAAACTCTAATGAGTAAACAAATTCTGAATTTAAACCATCCTCCTCGGTAATATATTTATAAGTATTTGTTTTGGTATTAAATACAATTACACCATTTAATGTGCCCGCAAAAATTAAATTATTTATATATTTTATCGAAAAGAAATTTTCTTCTGGTAATTTTAATTGTTTACTAATGTTATAAACACTATCGTTTTTTAATTTTAATAAGCCATAACCAAAGGTTCCAATCCATAGATTATTTTCGTCGTCTTCGGCCAAACCATATACTGCAGTATTTGTTTTTTTTTGAAACGAATAAAATTTTGTTTGGGCTATGTTGCCGCTAAAAATTAACGAACAAATGCCGTTGCTACCACCCATCCAAATAGTATTATTAGTTGCTAGATAAAGCATATCGTAAGGGCCAATAAAATTTTTTGGTAAGGGTATGTTATAAAATTTTTCGTTTTTAAATTCCATTAATGAGTTGGCTGTTCCAAAAATTAAACGCCCTGCTCTATCTTGTATGCCCGTGCGGCAAGTGTTGGTAGATAAGCCATCAATAGTACTATAACGTTTATAATAGCCTTGCGAATATTTATAAATACCATTGTTTTCTGAACACATCCAAACGTCATTTTTAGTGTCTCTAAAAATTTGATATACAAATGCATTACCAGGACCATTAATTTTATCAAACGTAGAAAACGAATTATCGCGATATTTATATAAACCACTATGCGACCCTATCCATATATTATTTTCCTTATCCTTTATTAATTGCCTAATAATATTTGAGTTATTATCGCTACCAATATTATAATAATAAAATTGCTCGCCATTAAATTTTAGTAAACCTGTTTGTGAGCCTATCCATAAAGTCTCTCTATCTTGCGTTAATAAACAAGTTATGTTTTCGTCAATTAATCCATTTTCAATAAAATAGTTTGTAAACTTTTTGGTTAGTTCATTATAAAAACTTAAACCTTTACTAGTGCCAATTACAATATAATTTTTATAACTTACTACATCGTTAATTTGGTTAGATGGTAAGCCATTCACCATTTTTAAAACAGTAAGTTTACTCCGTGTATAAACTACTAAGCCACTGTCGGTACCAATATATAAAATTGAAGTATCGGCTTTATATAGGCAATTAATTTTATAATTATTAAGTTTTAAAACGGGCTTAACTTTATTTTGGCTAAACGTAAATAAACCACGTATTGTGCCAATATACATTGTGTTATTTCCTTTGCTTAATGCAGTTATTTGTGAGTTTAACCCATTTGCACCGCCAAAATTTACAACTTTATTTTTTTGCAAAACGCTTAGCCCTTTGTTGGTTCCCACAAAAATAAAACCGCTATCGTTTTCACAAATGGCATTTACGTTATGGTCTATTAAGCCCTTTTTTTTATTAAAGTTTAAAAATATTTTTCCGTCAAACCGGCTTAAACCGCCATAGCCACCGCTCCATAGGTAACCTTTACTGTCTTCAAATAAGGCTGATACTTGTACAAAAGGCAAACCACTTTCGGCACTATAATTTTTAAAAAAATATTGTTGGCCTATTATTTTATTACAAAATAAAATCAATAGTAAATTAAATATGTATAAATGTGTTTTAATACTACTATATAAACTTTTTACTAATGTATATGTAAATTTTTAAAAAGTAAACAATATTAAATAACTGGTAGCTTTTGTTTTATATCTGGTTAATTAATGAAGATAATTGTACTTTTGTGGGCAGTAAAAAATACTGTTTACAGACATAAATGTTAAAAGAAGAAGTAATATTAGTAAACCAAAATGATGAGACCATTGGTGCAATGGAAAAATTAGAAGCGCATCAAAAAGGCTTACTACACCGTGCTTTTTCAATATTTATTTTTAACGATATTAAACAATTACTTTTACAACGTAGGGCATTAACAAAATATCACAGCGCTGGCTTATGGACAAACACCTGCTGTAGCCACCCACGCCCCAACGAAACTACCTTAGACGCCGCCAACCGAAGGCTTTTTGAAGAAATGGGAATGCGCACCCAACTAATACATAACACCAGTTTTATTTATAAAACTAAATTTGATAATGGCTTAACCGAACACGAATTTGACCATGTTTATTTTGGTACAAGTAACGCCAGCCCACTTATAAATAAAGAAGAGGTAGATAGTTTTAAGTGGATAGCGATTGACGAGTTAAAAAACGAAATTCAGTTAAACCCAACTGCGTTTACATCGTGGTTTAAAATTGCAGTTACAAAACTGTTTTAAATTAGTATTTAGTTGATGTTTAAAACACACCCAACACCTTATCAATAAAATGTTTTAACACGGCAGGTTTTAAAATTAAAATAAAAGCTACGCCAAACAATGCTCCCCAAAAATGCGATTCATGACTAATATTATCATTATAACTCGTAGTTTTTTTGCGCCTAATTAAATAATAACTTACACCCAACAGTAAAATACCAGCTATCCAACCCTGCATTGGAAAAAAGAATAATGAAATTTGACTTAATGGGCTAACCATTATGTAACAAAACATAATACTCGAAATAGCCCCACTTGCCCCTAAAGACGAATAATCAGGATTGTTTTTGTTTCTAAAATATTCGGTAAACGAGGCGGCATAAATACCCCCGGTAAATAATAAAATATAATATACTTTACCTAATTTTTCTCCAAAATAATATGGAAAAACTTGTTCCTCTAAAGCCAAACCAAAGCTGTATAATGCCAAACAGTTAAACAATAAATGTATATAATCGCCATGTATAAAGGCGTGCGTTAAAAAGCGGTAATGCTCTTTATTGTGGTTAATAGAATAGGGATGAAACAAAAATTTATTCATAAGCCCTTTATCATTAAAACAATACACCGAGCAAACAACTATTATGGCTAAAAAAGTATAGGTTATCACATTACAATATTAATTAAAAAATTATGTATTTTTTTATGCCTTTAAATATAATTTATGTATTTTTAAAGTTGTATAAAAACTAACAAATGAAGCATTTACTATCTATCCTTATTATTTTTAGCACTTTATTATCTTTTTCACAAAAAGAAAAAAAGAACAACGTATTTACCGATGCTGGCGATGCCGCTAAAATACTAGTAGCTAAACAAAAAATGTTAGGCGGGCAATACGTTGGGGCTTTAAATTCGTTTCGCGAACTTGAAAAAAATCACCCAAACGATGCCAACATTTTATACTACATTGGGCAATGTTATTTTAGCTTAAAACAAAACGATAAAGCCAAAGAGTACCTTATAAAAGCTGTTGATACCAAAACAAACGTAAAGCCCGAATCCTATTTAACTTTAGGTAAAATATACCAAATTGAAGAAAATTTTGATAAAGCCATTGAAGAGTTTAACACCTTTAAAGCAGCACCCAAAACCGATAAAGAAAGTAACGAAGATGCCGATGTATTATTAAGCCAATGCCAAAATGCTAAAAAATTTATTGCCAATCCGCTTGATGTAGAGGTAACCAACTTAGGTCCTGATATTAATAGCAAGTATGACGACAAAAATCCCTGCATTACTGCCGATGGACGTAAACTTGTATTTACAACTCGCCGCCCAGAAGGCACTAACGACGAGGTAGATGCCGATGGCGATGGGAAATACTTTGAAGATATTTATATTTCTAATTACGATTCTACCAATAAAAAATTTGGTAAAGCAGATGAAGTACCTGGCTCTATAAACACCAAAGCCCACGATGCCTGTACGAGCATTAGCCCCGATGGTAAACAAATTTATATTTACAAAAACGATATTAACGATAAAGAAAGTATGGGAGGCGATATTTTTGTAAGCAAAGTAAGCAATGGCAAGTGGCGTAGCCCAGAACCTATTGGCAAACCCATTGCATCTAGCTATTGGGAGGGTGGTGCTTGCATTAGCCCCGACGGTAAAAAAATATTTTTCTTTAGCGAACGTAACGGGGGCTTAGGTCGTAGCGATATTTACAGCGTTGAAAAAATTAATAAAAAAGAGTATGGCAAGCCCATAAACTTGGGTGCACCTGTAAATTCAGCCTTTGACGAAGGGGGTATGTTTTTAGCTCCAGATGGCAAAACTTTGTTTTTTTGCAGTAATGGCCCAGCAAGTATGGGCAGTTACGATGTGTTTAAAACCGTATTTGAAAACGGTAAATGGAGCGAACCTGTTAATTTAGGCTATCCTATAAACAGCGCGGCTAAAGAAGGGCAGTTAACCATTAGTGCCGATGCAAAATATGCTTACGTTAGTAGTGAGCGCAAAGGTGGTTTAGGCGAAAGCGATATTTATAAAATTGATTTGAAAGATTATGCCATATTAGAAAAAGATGGGAAACGTAAAGTTAGCAATGGCTTAAGTATTTTAAAAGGCACCATTCGCGATGGCTTTGAAGGCTATGGCATGCCCGATGTGGAGATTATTTTAACCGATGATGCAGGCACTCAAGTGGCATCTACCAATACCAACGAAAATGGCGAATATTTTTTCACCTTAAAAGGTGGTAACTATACCTTAGCGGTAAAGAAAAAAGGCTTTAAAGAAATTACCGAAAAAATAGAAGTAAAACTAAGTACTAAAGAAACCATTACTTTAGAAAAAGGCTATTTGCTGAAGAAGTAATACTAGTTTTTTATTACATTATTTTAAAGCAACTTTCTTTTACCATCTTCTACCAAAAAAACTTTGGCTTCAATTTGTTTTTTATTGAGTAAAATTTGTATGCGTTCGGGATGTGTATCTGTTATAAATACTTGTCCAAATTTTTCTCCGCTTACTAAATCTAATAACTTGGTAAAGCGTTGCTCATCCAATTTATCATATATATCATCTAACAACAACAAGGGTTTAGTGTTTTTTTGTTCTTTAATAAACTCAAACTGTGCCAATTTTAAAGCTAATAAATAACTTTTTTGTTGGCCTTGGCTTGCAAACTTTTTTAAACTAAAATTAGTAATTGTAAATTCTAAATCATCTTTATGCGGGCCCACAGTTGTGTATCCCACTGCTCTATCGCGTACTAAAGCATTAGCTAAAGCGGTTTTAAAATCATGTTCGCCCAAACTATTTTGGTAATGTAGTGCTACCTCTTCTTTACTATCGCTAATAAAATGGTAATAAGTGCTAAATAGTGGTATAAATTGTTGTAAAAAATGCACTCTAATTTGCAACACAATTTGCCCGTAAGCTATAAGTTGCTCATCCCAAATATCTAATGCTTCGCTGTCAAAACTTCGGGTTTCGTAAAAGTGTTTTAATAAAGCATTGCGCTGTTTTAGTACGTGGTTGTAATTTATTAGCTTATCTAAATATAGTTTATCGTATTGTGCAATAATACCATCTAAAAAACGGCGGCGCACCTCGCTACTTTCATTAATTAAATCTGCATCACTGGGCGAAATCATTACCAGCGGAAACTGCCCAATGTGCTCGCTTAAACGTTCGTATTCCTTTTTATTTTTTTTAAATATTTTTTTTTGATTGCGTTTTAAGCCACAGTAAATCTCTACTTCATCATCTAACTTATTAAACCAGCCTTGTAATACAAAAAACGCTTCGTTGTGTTTTATATTATGGCTATCTACCGAATTAAAAAAACTTTTACAAAACGATAAATAATGTATGGCATCTAATAAATTAGTTTTGCCCATACCATTATTGCCAACAAAACAATTTATTTTTTCGGAAAATTGAGCTTCAAATTCTTCGTAATTTTTAAAATTTATGAGCGATAATTGCTTTAAATACATAATTTGACTCAAAAATACGCTTATTTTAACCGTTTTTAATACATTTTGGCTTTAATGTTGATTTTAACAAAAAAATTGGTATCTTCACCCTCTAAATTTTTACAAACAAAATGGCCGATTTAAAAGAAGAAACTACCGTTGATAATAACATTAATGAAGTAGAAGAAACTGTTGAAGAAACAAAAAAAACGATAGACCCAAGTTTAGAGGGGATTCAGCTTTTTTACGAAACAAATAAAAAAATGATTACTTACGTGGGCGGTGGCTTAGCGTTAATTATAGGTGTTTTTTGTTTCTTTAAACTATATTACTTGCCAGCACAAGAAGAAGAAGCTGCTAACGAAATTTTTTGGGCTCAAACCTATTTTGAAAAAGATAGTTTTAATATTGCTTTAAAAGGTGGCAAAACAGTTATAGCACCCGAGGGGCAAAAACAAATGTTAGGTTTTGAGCAAATTGCCGAAAACTACAGCATGACAAAAAGCGGAAGTCTTGCCAACTATTGTGCAGGTATTTGTTTATTACGCACAGGCAAGTTTGAAGAAGCCATTACCTATTTAAGTAAATACGATGGTAACGATGAAATGGTTGCTCCAATTGCTATTGGTGCTATTGGCGACTGTAATATGGAGTTAAATAAAATTGACGAAGCCATTAATTATTATTTAAAAGCTGCTGAAAAAAGTCGTAATAATTTTACAACACCTTTGTATTTAAAAAAGGCAGGTTTTGCATACGAACAAAAAAATAATTACACAGAAGCATTAAATATATACCAACGCATTAAAACCGAATTTAGCAAAAGCAACGAGGGTAAAGAAATAGAAAGAGATATTGCCAAAGTAAAAGCATTAGGCAATTTGTAATTATTACATTATTAAGTTAAATAATACAAAGTAGATTATTTGCAAAACAACATTAAAAAAGCCTATTCATTAAATTGAATTGGCTTTTTTAGTTTGTGTTATTTAGTCATCCCTCAAATACTCTATAAGACCATATTTTACAATGTTTTTTTTTGTGAAATCCGATATTTATATCTGCCGTAACATCTTGTTATTTCAGTTAATTTTTGGTTTTTCTAAGCGTTGGCTGGGGCGTTTCGCTGGGGCTTGCGAGGGCGAGAATTAGTTTTTTATTGAAAATTAGGCAAGGGCGCTTGCGTTTTTATTTTGTGCTTTTCGTCTTAAAAATGGCTCAAAATAAGTAACGTTGCCTAAATTTTCATAAAAAATTAAGGGCGCGTGGGCAGTTCGAAACGCCTTGTCTTTTGCCTACTTTTTGACAAAAAAAAGT
>JAYTRS010000303.1:0-4571 GCA_043746065.1 Bacteroidota bacterium
AATTAAAATAAAACAATAATTTTTAGGGATGAGTGCTTAGTGTTTAGTTTTTAATAACTACCATTAATACGCTCATACTATTAAAAACTAACAACTAAACATTAAAAACTATCCAAGATGGATTTCAAACAATTTAAACCCAGTAGTTGGGCCATAGATAATAAAACAGCAATATACATTGCTACAATTATTATTTCGTTAATGGGTATAAGCTCATATAACAGTTTACCAAAAGAAAATTTTCCAGATATTGTTGTCCCCAAATTTTTTGTAAGTACAGTATATGCTGGTAACTCGCCTAGTAATATTGAAAATACTATTACAAAACCCTTAGAGAAAAAATTAAAATCAATACCTGGTGTAAAAAAATTAACTAGTAATTCGATGCAAGATGTATCGTTAATTACCGTTGAATTTAATACCAGTATTGCTATTGATAAAGCCCGCCAAGCGGTTAAAGATAAAGTGGACGAATCAAAATCTGATTTACCAGCATCGCTAACGCGCGCACCGTTTGTAAAAGAATTGGCATTTTCTGAATTACCAATTATGTATATAAACATAGCTGGCGATATGGATTTAAATAAATTAAAAGAATATGCCGACGATTTAAAAGACCGAATAGAAGGCTTAAAAGAAATTACCGAAGTAAAAATGGTTGGTGCCCCCGACCGCGAAATACAAGTTAATTTAGACATGTTTAAAATGCAAGCCCTGCAAATGGGTATGAGCGATGTAGAACGCACTATTGGTAGCGAAAATATAACCATTACTGGCGGACAAATACCTATGGATGGTACCAAGCGTACCTTAAGTGTTAAAAATGAATTTCATAATATTGACGAATTAAAAAATTTAATCATCTCTTCTCAATCGGGTGCGCACTATTATTTAAAAGACTTTGCAACCGTTTTAGATACAAGTAAAGAAACCGAAAGTTATTCGCGTTTAGCGGGTAAAAATGTAATTACCTTAAATATTATTAAACGTGCTGGCGAAAATTTAATTGCCGCTTCAGATAAAATAAAAGCTACCATCGAAGAGATGAAAAAGTCTGAATTTCCGGCAAGTATTGATATTAAAATTACAGCCGATCAATCAAGTAAAACAAAAGTTACCCTACACGATTTAATAAACACCATTATTATTGGCTTTGTGCTAGTAACCATTATTTTAATGTTTTTTATGGGCGTTACCAATGCTTTGTTTGTTGCCCTTTCTGTGCCCTTATCTATGTTTATTGCCTTTTTGTTTATGCCAAGTATTGGCTTTACAATGAATATGATTGTACTCTTTGCCTTTTTACTAGCATTAGGTATTGTAGTAGATGATGCCATTGTGGTAATTGAAAATACTCACCGTTTGTTTGATAATGGAAAAAAAGATATTAAAACTGCTGCTAAAATGGCGGCTGGCGAAGTGTTTTTACCAGTATTAAGCGGAACAATTACTACACTTGCACCATTTATTCCATTAGCATTTTGGCCTGGCCTAATAGGTAAGTTTATGTTTTATTTACCCATTACATTAATTATTACGCTTCTTGCTTCCTTATTTGTGGCCTACATTATTAACCCCGTGTTTGCTGTTGATTTTATGAAACCCCATAGCGAAGAGTTTAAACAGTACGGCAAATTAACACGCAAAGCATGGTTACGTTTATTGGTTTATGGCTTAGTAGCTATTATTCTATATGCTGGCGGTAATATTGCTATGGGTAATTTAATGATTTTCTTTGCTTTATTTATGATTTTTCACCGCTTATTTTTATATAAAGTCATCGAAAATTTTCAAACAAAAATATGGCCTGCTTTTCAACGTGGCTATACAAAACTATTAGTGTGGGGTTTAAAACGCCCATACCAATTATTATTTATGACTTTAGGTTTATTTATTTTTTCAATTGTGTTAATGAAAGTACGTTCGCCCAACGTTGTATTTTTTCCGCAAGGCGACCCAAATAATATTTTTGTTTACGTAAAATTACCCGAAGGAACCGACCCAGGTAAAACCAATGAAGTGATGAAGTTGGTGGAACAAAAAGTAAATAAAATAATTGGCGAAAAAAATCCAATTGTTTCATCCATGATTACAAATGTTACCATTGGTGTTACCGATCCACAAGATGAGGATCAAAGTTCTTACGGAAACCGTGGTAAAATTGCTATTAATTTTGTAGAGTTTAGTGACCGTTTGGGGCAAAGCACTTCAAAATACTTACAAGCGTTACAAGCCGAAAAATGGAACATTGCAGGTGCAGAAATTACTACCAACAAAGAGCAATCGGGCCCGCCAGTTGCTAAGCCTATTAATATTGAAATTAAAGGCGATAAGTTTGAAGAGTTAGTAGATAACGCTCGCAATTTAAAACGCTTTTTAGAAGAAGCGGGCGTACCAGGTGTTGCCGAATTAAAATCAGACTTTGTAGATAACAAACCCGAAATTGTATTTGATGTAGATAGAGAACGTGCCAACCGCGAAGGTATATCTACAGCACAATTAGCATTAGAAATTAGGAAAGCTGTTTTTGGTATTGATAACCCAAGTAAGTTTAGAGATGCAAATGATGAGTATCCTATTCAATTACGCTACAATTATAGTCAGCGTACTAATGTAGAGCAAATAAAAAATTTAAAAATAATTTTTAGAGATATGAATATGGGTGGTGTATTGCGCTCTGTGCCTCTTTCAGCTTTTTGTGATATACGTTACGAAAACACCTACGGTGGTATAAAACGTAAACAAAACAAACGCGTAATCACTTTAGCCAGTGATGTATTAGAAGGCTTTAACGCCAATAATGTAGTAGCGCAATTAGAGCAAGCATCAAAAGATTATAAGCCAAACGGTGCTGTTGAAGTTAAATTTACTGGGCAAGCCGAAGAACAAGCCGAAACAGGTGCATTTTTAGGCAGTGCCATGCTAACATCCATTGGTATTATTTTATTAGTGTTAGTTATTCAGTTTAACTCCATTGGTAAACCCATCATTATTTTATCCGAAATTTTATTATCGGTAATTGGTGTATTATTAGGTACTGCTATTTTTAAAATGGATATGAGTATAGTAATGACCGGTATTGGAATTGTTGCCTTGGCTGGTATTGTTGTCCGAAACGGTATTTTATTAGTGGAGTTTGCCGAAGAAGAACGCGCACGAGGTGTTGGATTATACGATGCCATTGTTGATGCTGGTAGAACACGTATGACACCAGTAATTTTAACAGCATTTGCCGCTATTTTAGGTTTAATACCTTTAGCCGTTGGTTTAAATATAGATTTTGAAGGTTTATTAGCTCACGCTTCGCCACACATACACTTTGGTGGTGATAATGTAGTGTTTTGGGGGCCTTTAAGCTGGACAATGATTTTTGGTTTAGCCTTTGCTACTATTTTAACTCTTATTTTAGTGCCTGCTATGTATCTAATTGCCGAACGTTTAAAACGCAAAGCCGTAATTATTTTAAACCATTTCGATTTACCAAAAATAGTAATGTACGTACCATTTTTTGTATTAGTATGCACTGCAATACTTGCCATACAACGTAAAAAATTAGAATATGGTAATTTAGATAATTAGAGAAATAAACACCTATTAAAATTTTTAATTTTAATAGGTGTTTATTTAAAAACAATTTAATAAAGGCTCTTATGCTGTAATATTTCTATTACAAGGCTGTAGTTAAAAAGTAGGAATGAAATGATAGAAGATATTTAATTTTAAAATAACGATTTTCTTAAAATACCAATAGCGGTTCTACACTTTGTTTTTACTGTGCCCAAAGGTATTTGTAGTTTTTCGGCAATTTCGGGGTGGGTATAGCCTTCAAAAAAAGCAAGGTCTATAATCTCTTTTTGGTCGGGTTTTAAGTTATCAACTAATTTTTTAAGCCCTATATGATCGTGGTTTGGGCTTAGGTTGGTTGGTCTTTCTAAAATATTATTACAGGTATCGTACGGTTGATTTTTTTTATCCACCTGCCCTTGTTTTGAGCGCATATAATCAATGGCAGAGTTTCGGGCTACATTTAACATCCAAGTAAATAAACGGGCTTTTTTACTATCGTAACTGCTCGCGTTATTCCAAATCTTAATAAACACTTCTTGTAAAATATCTTCGGCCAATTCATCATTTGTAACAATTTTATGAATAATGCCATATAATGCCCTCGAAAAACTGTCGTATATAATGCCAAAGCGTTTTTCATCTTTTGATAAAAGATGATCAACGAATACAGATTCCTTATCTAAATTTTTAGTTTGCAACAAATACTTTTTTAATTTCTATAAATATAGACGATTTTTTTGTCTTTCCCTTACATTTTAATGTCTTTTCCTTACATTTTTATGTGATTTATTAGTCCTTTTTAACACCAAATAAGCTATTTAATATGCTTGTGAATAAAGATAAAATTAAACTAAACAGTAAGGCCCACCAAAAACTTTGCACATGAAAACCACTCACTAATTTTTCGGCAAATAAAACTATAAAAGCATTAATAGCTAATAAAAATAGGCCTAAGGTAAATACTGTAATGGGTATAGTAAGTAAAGTTAAAATTGGTTTTACAA
>JAYTRS010000304.1:0-4567 GCA_043746065.1 Bacteroidota bacterium
CCTCAACACCTTTTGGAATGTAGCCAACTTTTGAGTGGCAAATACGGCGCATATTCCAATTTGCATCTGCCTGAAAGATTAACCAAAAGGCACTTGTTAGGCCATTCCACACATTATCGTTACTAATTATTTTTGGAAATTTAATTTTTGCTCGCCATTTACCATACGTAAAACCGACGCGCGACATTACGCCCACATGTTCTTTTTTAAATTCATTAGCGTTGTTACCTGGGTTAAATACTGTAATGGCATTGGTGGCACTATCGCTACTAACCGTTTTGCAGGGACAATCAGTTGAGTAACTGTAGGTACGAATAAAATTTTTACTTTTTCCGTAGGAAGATACAAGTTGTTCGTACTCTTGTCTTGTAATGTTTTCACCCACCACATCTTTAATTTCTTTAATATTTACTAATTCAAAATTTTTATTTATGTGATTAAAAAATTGAGAGAAGTGTGCTTTTCTTCTTAATACATCATTGGTACCGCAAGCATTAGAAAACAAAGAAGTATTTAAATCGGCATTATTATATTTTATATTATCTATATAAACACCCGAACCTGTATTTAACTTAGAACTAACGGCTAATTGTGTTTTTGGGAAAATAACTTTAACGCCTTCTATATTTTTTCCATCACCATTTAAAAAATAAGTAAAAGGGTTTGTAAAATTACCAGCACTATTTTTTTTGGCAATGTTTGTTACTTCGCCTGGTATTTTTGCTAAACCGTTGCCGTTACACACCACCAACATAAATTTATAATTGCCCATGCGAGGGTTGCGCTTATAGCGATTATTTTCGGAAGCAAGATTTTGAAAATAATGGTCAACCGACCACAGTGCCTCTAAATAAACCTGTTTATCAAAAGCAATTTTATTATCAATTGCTTTTTGCTTTATACTTTTTATCCAATCGTTTTGCGATAAAATTAACTTTGTATAAAAATTAATAATAGAGTCGTTAAGCTTTACATCGTTTGGGTTAGCTCCGTAATATATTCTTTCATCACGCGGATTACCAATAATACTAAAGCTATCAGTAACGTTCAGCTCTTTATCAACTAGGGGTGTAATTTTAAATTCTAATTCGGCTTCTTCCCAACTGCCGTAAAAATTTTCATAATCTAAACTATCGCCATTCTGCCATTTATAACTTTCGTTTTGGTAATATAGTTTGTAAAAATAGGGTTGAGCTTTATTGTTATTTTTAATTTTAAAATTAAATACAAATTTACCATTTGGCAGTTGGTTAATCGATGGAATTTGAACGCCGTAAAAAATGGCATCACTTAAATCGGCATTTATGGCAAAGGTGCTATCGTTTTTTTTAACGGTGTAATTTGATAAAGGATTAAACTCTAAAACATCAAAATTATTTTTGTTGCAACTAACAATTAGTGAACATAAAATACTTATTAAAAGGTATGACTTGAGTTTTAAACGCACAAAATTGTTTCAATTTCAAATATACATTATTTTATAAAAACTTGTATAACTTATAATCAATAGGATGAGTAATTGTATTTGGATTAAAATCTGTTAATTATGTAAGTTTTAGTAAAAATTTTGTAACTGAAACTAATGATAAGCGCGCACCTTTGTATATAATTAATAGTAATAGTTTAAAAAATCTAAAACTCAAAAAAATGAAAAAAACAATTTTATTTACAAGCGCTATATTAATAGCAGGTACTTTATTTACATCGTGTAAAAAAGATTATAGATGCGAGTGTACAAAAACGTATACAAGTGGTTCAGGAAGTAGCACGTCAAACTATTCTGTTTATACGTATAAAGATACTAGAAATAGAGCGGAAACCAGATGTAACGAAAACGCTAGTAGCGGTGCTGATTTAGGTGGTAATTACAGTATTAATTGCGGAATTAAATAGTTGTAACTATTACTTAACACGTTAGTTGTAATATATACAGCTAAATAAAAAAACGCTTTAGTTATACTAAGGCGTTTTTTTTATATTTTTTATAGTTTAGTAAGAAAAATTTCACATTAATTAACCACTACCGAGTCTTTGTAGCCACAATAAATTTTTTGTTTGTTATACATTACTTGTAAGGGCTTGTTTGATATAGGTTTGCAGGCATCTTCAAAGGTTTTAAAATTGTAACTACACATGCTACTATCTTTTTTATAATAAACAATGGTTTCGTTTACCTGAAAGTTTTTTAAATTTTTTAAAGCAATTATTTTACTAAAGGTACCAAATATATCAAACACATAAATGCCCGTTTCAGGGCAATTTAAAAATACATAACCGTTGTGTTCGGTTAAAAAATTGGGGTTTAGGTTAGCTTGCAATACTTGTTTTAAATTACCCGTAGCCGCTACTTTTTTTGAGTTTTCGTTAAAGCGAATTAACTCATTATTTTGTTTGTTATAAATCCAAAAACTATTGTTGGTACTAGCGCAAACAAGGTCGGTTTGTTCGTAACCCAAATCTTGTAGACTTACTACATCGCTATTTAACGAGAGTTGATTATCTAAAAAAACTACCTGTTCAAAATCGCGGTAATACAACAGTATTTTTAACGGGTTGCTGGCATCAACACTTGTAATGTTGCCTAATTTTAAATTACTATAACGCACAAAAAATTTACCGCTGGGCAAATATTTCACTAATTCGTCATCTTTAATAGTATATATATTGCCAATATTATCAGTTGTAAAATAATCTAATTTTGTTTTAATAATCAGCGGTTTATCGCTCATAAAACCAAAACAGCTAAATAAAACAACAATAAACACTATTTTAAAAAGTTTAAGCATTACAGAATTAAATTTACGCTTTTAAACTCATTTTTAGAGTTTAAACTGTTAAATAATTTAACAAAAACCTTTAAAATTATCTTAAATTGTTAAAGCACGTTAAATTCATAAAAAATTATATCTTTGGCACAGTATATGAAATACTAGAAATAAGAAATTTAAAACCAAAACCATGAAAACTAAAAATTTACTTTTAATTCCAGCAATAGCTGTATTATCATTTACAGCTTGTAAATCAAAAAAGAAACCTATTCAAAAAGAAACAGGTGCTATTGAAATCTCGGTTCCGTTTAGCGAAAGCAAATACCGTACAGATGTGGATGCCTTCCGTTCAAAACAAGTAGGTAAATCACCCGATTTAGCAACCGCTAAAAAAATAGCATTTCAAAATGCAAGAGCAGAAATGGCTGCAAACATTAATGCGATGGTAAAACGTGTTACTGACCAATATACCAACCAACGTACTGTGGGTAATGCTCAAGAATTTGAAAATAAATTTGAAGAATTATCGCGCGAGGTAGTTAATTTAGAAATGAGTAACGTAAAAGAAATTGGCGAGAAAATTTTTAAAGAAACCGATGGTGCTTATAGCTATTGGATTGCCCTTGAAGCTGAGAAAAAAAATGTGTTTGATAAAATTGATTCAAAAATATCTAGCGACGCTAAATTAAAATTAGATTACGATAAACAAAAGTTTCAATCTATTTTTGATGCTGAAATGAAAAAATTAGGCGACGAAGGAAAATAATTTTAACCTAAAAATACAAAAGAGCATCTCAACATAAAGATGCTCTTTTTTTTAATAATTTTTTAATTAAATTATCGGCGTAAAAAAGTTGAAAAAAATAATTTACATATCTGTATTATTAAGTACCATCATCATTGCTTCTTGCACGGGTTCTAAAAAATATTTTAAAGCTGCAGAAAAACTCGAAAAACAAGGTTTATTTAACGAAGCAGCCGATTATTATTTAGTATCGCTGCAACGTAAACCTAGCAATGTTGCCGCTCGCATTAAGTTAAAAGAAGTGGGTCAAAAACACGCTTCGAGTATGGCCTCTGAGTTTTTTAGAAGCTACAATACTCAACAACTAGAATCTTCATTAGAATCGTTTGAAAAACTGAAAGAATTTACCACCAATACCGCTGCTTTAGATGTGAAATTAGATTATCCTAAAAGTTATGATGACGATTACCAAAAAGCAGTTGAAAATTATTGTCAAAAAAATTATAATCAAGCGTATTCATTAGTTAATCAAAAAAAGTTTAGTAATGCTTTAGAGTATATTACTAAAGTAAAAAAATATAACCCCAGTTATAAAACCATTCAGCAATTAGATATTATTGCCGTGTGCGAACCTTTGTATCAAAGCGCTGTAAATAGCATCGAATCTAAAAACTACGCAGGGGCACTAAACTTACTATCAAGTATAAAAAATAAAACCGAAAATTATAAAGATAGTCGTGATTTGTTAGATTTATCGCTTGCCGAAGAAACAAAAAGTTTTATGTTGTTTGCCCCAAAAGGCTCAAGCGATAAAAATGAAAAAGGAATTGAAGATTACCTGTTTAGTAATTTTAACCAAGCGGCTGTACAAAAATTTAGCACTGCCAAAATAATAAACAATACACCATTTGTTTTTTTGCCCGAGGCATCAGATATTAATAGCGCTGGTAATATTGATTTAATACAGGCTATACGAAAAGCTACAGGCACCGATTATTTTTATGTATTTGATGTAAGTAATAAGCAAGAACAAAATAGTGGCCTGCAAAAACAA
>JAYTRS010000305.1:0-4554 GCA_043746065.1 Bacteroidota bacterium
AAAAACCAAAACCATAAACGAGTTAATGGGAATGGAAAAAGAGTACACGGGTACTTTTTTTATTGGCGCCACCACTCCTTGCTATGATTTAGAAAAACAAGTTGATAAAATTTTCCCAACGGAACATATTATGGAAAATGATATTTTACAAACTGCTAAACATTTTATAGGCATACAACAACAAGTGCCTCCTTTATTTAGCGCCATACAAATTAATGGCAAAAGGGCTTACGAGTATGCTAGGGCAGGTGAGGAGATGGAATTAAAATCGCGCGAAATAGAAATTAAAGAATTTGAAATTACAGATGCAAAGCTGCCAAGCGTGAGCTTTAGAATAGTGTGTAGCAAAGGTACTTATATTCGCAGTATTGCTCGCGATTTTGGATTAGCATTAAATAGCGGTGCTCACTTAACAAATCTGTGTAGAACTAAAATTGGAAATTTTGATTTAAAAGATGCTATTAGTCCACAAAAATTTACCGAATTAATGAACTCATAAGCGTAAAAGTATTTCAACAACTAATAAATATTTAATAGTAATTGCAGGTCCCACTGCTGTTGGCAAAACAGCTTTAGCAATTGAATTAGCGAGGCATTATAAAACTGTTATATTGAGCGCTGATGCCCGACAGTTTTATAAAGAATTAAACATTGGTACTGCAAAACCAAACAAAGAACAATTAAGCGACATTCAACATTATTTTATTAATACAAAATCCGTAACCGAATTATATGGCGCAGGGCATTATGAAAAAGATGCGATTGAATTATTAAATAATTTATTTTTAGAGAATGATTTAGTTTTTTTAGTAGGAGGTTCTGGCCTATACATTGATGCTGTTTTAAATGGCATTGATGATTTTATTGAAGTGCCTATTGAATTTAGAGAAAAATTAAATAAAGAATTTGAAGAAAATGGTTTGGCATTTATTCAACAAAAACTAAAAACCTTAGATGAGAATTACTATAATTCTGTAGATATAAACAACTCGCAACGCATCATAAGAGCTATTGAAGTATGCCAATTTACGGGTAAAACATACTCTTCATTTTTAAATAAACAGAAAGTACAACGCAACTTTATACCCATTAAAATTTTAATAAATACTAATAGAGAAAAACTGTATTCGCAAATAAATTTACGAGTTGATGAAATGATGACGGAGGGTTTATTAGAAGAGGTTAAACAATTACAAGAGTATAAACATTTAAATGCATTAAAAACAGTAGGCTATAAAGAGTTATTTGATTTTATAGATGAGAAGACAACATTAAAATTTGCAGTTGAAAAAATAAAACAACATACCCGCAACTATGCAAAAAGACAATTAACATGGTTTAAAAATAAAGATGCTTTTGAGGAATTTGAACCAACAGAAGTTGAAAAAATTAAAGGATATATTGATATTATAATTGCACATGGCTAAACTATTTTCGTTTATTGGTGATTATAAAAATTTAGAAAAACCCGTTTTAAACGTAATAATTTCTGAATTTTTTATTCAATTAGTAAATGCAACATTTATGAATATTTTACCTTTGTATATGACACGCAAAGGTTATAGCGATGAGGAAATTGCATTGTTTATCACGTTTAGGTTTTTAGGGGTATTTATTTTGGCTTTGCCTTTAGGCAATTTAATTAAAAGTAAAAAGTTAATGCCCTTATTTTATTTATCAAATATATGCGTGCCTTTGTTTGGTATAGCCATTGTTTTATCTATTGCGTTTCAGCTAAAATATTTAACACTAATTAGTTTATTATTATGGGGCGCATCGTTTACATTTATGCAAATACCAATTTCGCCATTTATTTTACGGAATGCAAAAAAAGAAAATCATACGGCTGGCATCTCTTTAAGCTATAGCACATGGAGCTTTGCCGGAATTTTAAGTGGTATTGTTATTGCTGTATTAGATAGCATCAACCCCTATGTTTTTAACGAACAATTTATTTTATTATTATTTTCAGGTTTAGGATTATTTGGTCTACTTTTTCTTTTTAAAATAAAAAATTTTAAGGAAATAGTGGTTGAACACCAAAAAGTAAAAACAAAATCTACCGAAAAAACAGATTGGAAACTAATTTTTAAAGCCCTAATTCCTACCTTAATAATAGCCACTGGTGCGGGTTTAACCATACCTTTTATAAGTTTGTTTTTTGATAAAGTACATCATTTAGATAAAGGTGGCTTTTCTATATTAAGTTCAGTTGCTGCGGTATTAGTTGCGTATAGCGCTATGATGGTGCCAAAAATTAAGCAAACTGTTGGGTATAAAATTGCCATACCTACCACACAGTCTTTAGCTGTAATATCCTTGGTGGCTTTGGCTACTACACAATTTTATAGTCAGTATTCCATTGCTATTATTATTGCAGCAGTATGTTATTTATTACGTCAACCACTTATGAATGTGGCAGGACCAATGACTACAGAGTTAATTTTAAATTACGTTGGCCAAAAAAATAGAGAAATTACAAGTGCACTTACAGCAGCCATTTGGAGTGGTAGTTGGGTAATAAGTGGCTTTATGGTTAAAATTTTATTTGCCCATCATTTTCAGTTTGCAAACATTTTTTTAATCACATCGCTACTTTATGCCTTTGGTGTTATTATGTATTATTTACTTATCTTAGATTATAATAAACGTGAAAAACAAGGTTTAATTGAAGAATAAAATTTTATACTTATTTATTTTTTTAGGATATTTTAATTCATTATCCTCTCAAACGCTAGAATTACCAATATCTAATGCAAGCACGCAATTATTTTCAAACTCTATTTTTTGTTTTGGTATAAAAAACAACGTTTCGGCGAGCCCAACGAACAATGGTAGTAAATTATGTATCTACAAATTAAATATGAAATTACAGCTAATAGATAGCTTGCTTATTAACGTTCAAAAAGATGATTATTTACAATTGTATAGCGACACGTTACATAATTATTTAAATATTTATTTACAAAAAAGAAACAAAAACGCCTTGGCAATTTTTAGACTCAATTCTAAACCAAAAATAGAGGTAGTAATTGATAATGTTGATATAGCCCGTTTAAACACTATTTCTGATTTTGAAACGGAAGTGCTACGTTACCAAAATCAAGTATATACTATTAAATACGTTTCAGATACTTCTGCCAAACAATTTTACGTTAATAAATATAATTTAAAAAATATGTATAATAATTTTGAATACGAAAAAATTTGGCAATTTCCGTTTGAACGAAAAAATATAAATACGGCACATTTAATTTTCGCAAATAAATTAAATTTATTTTTATATGTAAATGTTTTGGGTGGCACTAAAAATGGGCAATGGATTTTAAAATTAAATGCCGTTACTGGTAAATTAAATAAAGCCACAAAATTAAATGATAAAAACGAAACTAATTTTTATCAATTTGGAAATTATAGTTTTGATACCCTATCTCAAACTCTTCATCTTGCAGGACAAAAATTTACAGAAACACAATTTAATCAAACAAAAAATAGTTTAAACATTACTAATCAAGCTTTTGCTTGTGTTTATTATTCTCAGATAGACTCTACAGGCGAACAAATTTTAAAACAAGATTTTAAAATACCAATTATAGAACAAAAAATTGCAAATAAAAAGCCAAGCTCAAATTATATTTTTAGAATAAATAAGTTAGAAATTGATAAAGAGGGCTTTGTAAATTTAGAAACGGATATTTTTAAAAGTACTAACTCAAATTTATGTTTTAATTACTGCAATACAATTAATTATAAATTAATTAACGCCGATGGGCAATTGGCTTTAGAAAAAAATACCATACAAGCAAACCCTTTAATAGAAACGTATTTAACAACGCAAGATAATTTAGATATGAATGGCAAATTATGTGTTGATAGTTTAAGTTATTTTGAAACGATTTATTATAAAAATATCATCTTTTCAACAAAGCTAAATTTTAAAATGGATGACGTTAAAAATTCGATTTATCTATTACAAAAAACAGATGGAAAAAATGGGATTATAAATTATTCGTTTATAAGTCCAGTAAATAAAATTTTTAAATTACAAAAAATTGAAGATGTTTTAAAAACGCAAAACCCCTTATTTATAGGCGTTTCAAACAACCGATTTATAATTTCAAAACAATTGGCTATAGGGAGTTATCAATTAAAAATTTACAATTGGTAAGCGATAATTCTACCCCCCAGCTTTTTTAGCTTTGTAACCTTCTTTTGCTAATAAAACAATTAATTTTTCGCGATGGTCTCCTTGTATTAAAATATTACCATCTTTTGCGCTTCCACCACCCCCACATTTTTGTTTTAATAATTTTGCTAAACTTTCTAAATCAGTTGTTGTACCTATAAAATCAGCTACACGGCTTACAAATTTACCTCCGCCCAATCTATCTAAATATACTTTTAAGTTTTGTTGGTTTGGGGCAAGGGTAGTTTCTTGGTTTGTATCCTCACTTTCAAATTTAAAATTAGGGTTGGTGCTATATACCACATTTACTCTATTTTTATCTTTTTTACTCATCGTTTAAATTTAAAAACTAATAATAAACTTATTAC
>JAYTRS010000306.1:0-4552 GCA_043746065.1 Bacteroidota bacterium
GTAAAAGAGTTTAATTTAAAACAAATGTGGAAAAGCCCTAACGGTACTATTCGCAATATTTTAGATGGTACTGTTTTTAGAGAGCCAATTGTGTGTAAAAACGTACCACGTTTAGTTAGTAACTGGACTTCGCCTATAATTGTTGGTCGCCATGCTTTTGGAGACCAATACAAAGCCACTGATTTTGTAGTACCTGGCAAAGGTAAATTAACTATGAAATTTGTAGGCGATGATGGTAAAGAAATTGAACACGAAATATTTAATTTTAAAGGCCCAGGCGTTGCCATGGGTATGTATAATGTGGAAGAGAGTATTCGCGGTTTTGCCCACAGTTGCTTTAACGTGGCTTTAAACAAAAAATGGCCTTTATATTTAAGTACTAAAAATACTATTTTAAAAAAATACGATGGTAGGTTTAAAGATATTTTTGAAGAGATTTACCAAGCAGATTATAAAGCAAAATACCAAGCCGCAGGAATTGTTTACGAACACCGCTTAATTGATGATATGGTGGCAAGCGCATTAAAATGGAACGGAAACTTTGTATGGGCTTGTAAAAATTACGATGGCGATGTTCAGTCAGATTCGGTAGCGCAAGGTTTTGGTAGTTTAGGATTAATGACTTCGGTTTTAATTACGCCCGATGGTAAAATTATGGAAGCAGAAGCTGCCCACGGCACTGTTACCCGTCACTTTAGAGATCATCAAGCAGGTAAACCAACAAGCACTAATCCAATTGCCAGTATTTTTGCTTGGACAAGAGGCCTAGAATTTAGAGGTAAATTAGATGGAAATAACGAATTAATACACTTTGCACAAACCTTAGAAAAAGTATGTGTTGAAACTGTAGAAAGCGGTAAAATGACTAAGGATTTGGCAGTATGTGCCCATGGTAATAATGTAAAACATGGCGAACATTACTTGTATACCGAAGAGTTTTTAGCAGCTATAGACTCTAATTTAAAATTAGCTTTAGCTAAAGTTACAGCATAAGTTGTTTTTATAAATTACAACAAGCAAATATTAATCCTCATCCGCAATGGTGAGGATTTTTTTTATTTTTAAACCATTCACATACAAAAATTGGGTAATTACCCCAAAAGTTTGCAAAGCACAATGTTATTTGCCACTTTTAAACCTACGTGCAAAAATTAGCGTTTATAATTACACTTGTTTTAATACAAGTGTTTACATCATTTCTTTGTTTAGCGCAAAGTAATAAAAATTATTATGTCGAAAAAAGACTATACTCCTTTAAAGATGGACTATCAGGGCGAATAGTAAAACAAGCTATACAAGATAATAAAGGCTTTATGTGGTTTGTTACAAACAATGGCCTTTGTAGGTTTGACGGAAAAATTTTTATTAAAATTACCAAAAAGTCTCATGGGTTATTTAGTAACAATATAAGCTCAATTGTAAGTGATAATAAAAATGCTATTATTATTTGTTATTTTAATGATTATACCAAATATAGTATAGAGCCAGGGCAAATTGATGTTTTAAATATTAATACTCTTAAAATTAAAAAATTAAAGGATTATTATAATAACATTCCTTTTAAAGATAGTGATATCTATGAAGTAAGGTCAGATCCTGACGATTATCAACACATCTATTTTGCTTTAAAACCATTATCAAACATACAAAATATTGCATTTTTAACTACAAAAATGTGGACACTAAATGCACAAGGACAGTTTAAAAAACACGATGTTAAAATCACTAAAACAATAAAATTTGTTTTGCAAGGTAAATTAGTAAATGCAGTTATAGAGCCGTTTACTAATGCAACTAGCTTAAGTGATAAAGCATTTATAGTTATAAATGATACTACAATAAATTCTATTAACGCAAATAGTGCAGGGGCAAATTATAAAAACAATAAAGGCGGTTTTTTAATTTCGTTTAATGATTCAATAAACCAAAAGTTTTATTACTTAAAAAATTTCTCAACCATAACAGAAATTAAGTCATCAGATACAACTTTCCCAAATTTTACTTTTGATTTTAAGGTAAAATATTTTTACAACCGAATGAATTATTGTGGAGTAGTTTGTAATTATAAAAATACTTTATGTTTATACCAAAAAAATAAAGAATTAATAACTTTAATAGATTCAACGGATACAGATGAAATAAAAAATGCTAAAATTCAATCCGTATTTAAAGATAAAATAGGTAATTATTGGTTAGCTAGCAGCGAAGGAGTTATTAAAATAACAATTAAAAAAAACAAATTCAATACTTTGTTTACCAATAAACAAATTCCATTTGGATTGAATAATTCCACCAGAGGATTTTATAAATACAACGATACATTACTTGTTGCAGCCTTAGATTTTATAGGTATTAAAACTAAAAATAAAACTACTTTATTTAAAAACGATTACAATATTAATTTCGCAAAAATTGGCAATAAACTATTGGTTGCAGCGGGTAGTTTAACAAAAATTGATATTAAAACCCAACAAAAAATTAGCTTGGCTAATCAGTCATTAGGCGAGATTTGGTCTATTTATCCACTTAATAAAAATCAAATTTTACTTGGCTGCTCGGGTAATATTGGTATGTTTAATGTTTCAACAAATCATCTTAATATAATAAGCACAGGTAATTTCAAAAAACCAAATATCACGTATAAATTTCTTCCAATAAAAAATAATATTTTAGCGGTTTCGGCAAATGGTATTTATGTTATTAATAAACAAGGTAAAATAATTGATTGTTACAACCAATATCAAACAAACATTAATAAACGCCTTCCCATAAATGAAATTAATGATTTATACATTGATAAAGATAGCCTATACTGGATTTGTTCCGCCTTTAATGGCCTATATTGCTGGGATAGGAAAAATAATAAATTACAGCAATTTGGGGTCGAAAACGGCTTTCTATCATTAACTCATTATCGAATGGAGGAGGATGCGTATAATAACCTATGGATAAGTACAGATTTTGGTTTAACTAAATTTAATAAAATAACAAAACAAGCTACTGTATATACCGAAAAAGATGGCGTACCTAGTAATGAGTTTAATCGCGTATCGAGCTTTAAGGATAATGACGGCACTTTGTATTTTGGTGGTATGAATGGAGTTACCTATTTTAATCCGAAATATTTTTTTGAAGAAGATGATACGCATAATTACCCTTTTGTAGTATATAATTTAAGTATTTATAATATTAAAACTAATTTAATAGAAGATGAGACTAATAATTTTTATAAAAATAATAGTATAGTGCTTAACAAAGAAAACAGAAATGTAACGCTACAAGTTGCTTTGTTAGACTTTGAAGATCGAATCCACTTATATGCGTATCAAACAATTGGCTTAGAAAAAGAATGGAATTATACAAGCGAAGGTCTTATTAAACTAAATAATTTACCCTATGGTAATTATATATTAAAAATAAAAGCACAATGTGTAAATGGTGCTTGGAATAAAACAGAACTATTAATTCCAATAATAATACCTACTCCGTTTTATAAAACTTGGTGGTTTTTAGTAATTATTTTAGTAGTTGTAACTACACTTGTAATTGCTTTTGTAAAACAAAGGTTAAAAATTTTACAAAAACAAAATCAAAAACTAGAACGCGTTGTAGAAGAGAGAACCGCCGAACTAAAAAGCTCCTTAGCCGAACAAATAACTTTATTGCAGGAAGTACATCACCGAGTAAAAAACAATTTACAATTTATTGCCGCTATGCTTAAAATGCAATTAAATACTATTAAAGATGAAAGCAACCAAAAAATATTAAAAGAAACCTCGCGCCGCATTAATGCTATGTCACTAGTGCACGAAATGTTATATAACAAAGAAAAATTAGAGTATGTTTCGGTAAAAGAATATTTAAGCGAATTGATAAATAAATTAGAAGAATTGGTTTACGATGCACATGAAAAAATTACATTTAATTTAGAAATTGATAACGTAAAATTTAATATTAATAATTGTGTTTCTATAGGTATGATAACTTCTGAAATTATAAGTAACACAATTAAATACGCTTTCGAAAAAACAAATAACGCGTGTATTACTATAAAATTAAGTGTTATAAGTAGTGAAGAGGTTATACTTTATACAGTGGCAGATAATGGAAAAGGAATGAAAGAAGGTACTAGTAACAATGGTCTTGGGTTACGGTTAATAGATATTTTTTCGAGACAAATGGAAGCAAGCTATGAGATTAAAAATGATAATGGCGTAAAATATATATTTAAAATTCCTTACACTGTAAATGAAAACTAATTTTAAAATATTAATAGTTGATGATGAGGTACTAATTGCCGAATTTTTAAAAGATGAGTTAATTACGTTAGGATATAATACTATTGCCTTAGCGCATAATAGGAGGCAAACATTTACTTTAATTGAGGAGTTTAAACCTCAGTTAATCCTCTTAGATATAAGAATGAAAAATGAAAGAGAGGGCATTGAAATTGCAGAGGAAATAAATAAAAGTTATAACATTCCATTTATTTTTATAACCGCACACTCTGATAAAGAAATTGTGCAACACGCTTTAAGTACTATGCCTTCGG
>JAYTRS010000307.1:0-4543 GCA_043746065.1 Bacteroidota bacterium
CAAGGTTAAGCAAATTTATAATATATAATTTAAACACTCTTCATTAATAAATTTAAAAATCGTTTTTATTCTTTCATTAAAGCATTATCTTTAAGGCATTAATGAAAAAGCTATTATTAGTATTATTTAGTGTTATTAATACATTTTGTTTTTCTCAAAAAATAGATAAACAAAATGCAAGGTTTACCATTCGTGGTAATGTTGGTATTCCACGTACCATCAATAGTAAAATGTTTCGCACGGCTTTTAATGGGGTTTTTGAGGCTAACCTGAGTTTTAATGCACGTGTATTTAATAATTTTTATGTAGGCTTAGGTTATCAAATTTCGCATTTTCAAAATAATAAATTCTTACAATTTCAATATTTTAACAATAGCATACCCTATAATACGCGCATTACGGGCAATGCTGGTTTTTTAAAACTAGGTTTTGATAAATTCTTTTCAGATAAAGGCTACATGAGTTATTCTATCAACACGGGGGTAATGCAATGTAAATATGCTAATGTAAATTTAGATACCAACATCAGCAATAAGCCCTATGGTAACCAAGTATTTATTACACCTTATGTTCAGCCCGAAGTAAGCGTAAATTTTTTAGTGGAGAATAATTTAAGCTTCTCTATTATGCTAAGCTACACCACCTTGTTTACTAAGTTTGACCCTAAAGCCCCGCGCTTTAATCAGTTTGAAGAAGTTAGTAAAGCTAACAACAGCCATTTTATGAGCTGGATAAATATTGGTTTTGGTTTTAATATTTTAATAAATAATAAATCAAATAGCTCATTTAGCCCTACTCCATCTACAGTTGACTAACACTTTAATTATCTCAAAATAAAATCTCCTATTAACTAATACCTTTTTGTAAAATGATAACCGCCGAAACACCCGTAAAATTTGATCGTAAGAAACACAAAGACGATACCCTTTTAACCTTATATAAAAACACGCTTAAACCGCGTATGATTGAAGAAAAAATGTTGTTACTTCTTCGTCAAGGTAAAATATCAAAATGGTTTAGCGGCATTGGGCAAGAAGCCATTTCGGTGGGCGTTGCTACAGCACTTAATAATGACGAATATATTTTACCCATGCACCGTAATTTGGGTGTATTTACCACACGCGGCATTCCGTTAAACCGTTTATTTTCTCAGTTTCAAGGTAAGCCCAGTGGCTTTACGCAAGGGCGCGATAGAAGTTTTCACTTTGGTACACAAGAATATAAAATTGTAGGTATGATTTCGCACCTTGGTCCGCAATTAGGCGTAGCCGATGGCATTGCATTAGCCAACAAAATAAAAAAAAATAAACATGTTACTGTTGTATTTAGCGGAGATGGTGGCGCTAGCGAAGGCGATTTTCATGAAAGTATAAACACAGCAGCCGTGTGGGATTTGCCCGTAATTTTTGTAATAGAAAATAATGGCTACGGATTAAGTACCCCAAGTAACGAACAATTTAAATGCAAATCGTTTGCCGATAAGGCCATTGGCTATGGTATTGAAGGAGTGAGTATTGACGGAAATAATGTTTTAAAAGTTTACGAAACTGTAAAAAACTTAGCCGAAAGTATTCGCGAAAACCCACGCCCTGTAATATTAGAATGTGTAACCTTTCGTATGCGTGGGCACGAAGAAGCTAGCGGTACAAAATATGTGCCTAAAGAATTGTTTGATATTTGGGGGCGTAAAGACCCCGTAAATACATTTGAAAATTATTTAATTAGCGAAGGGGTTTTAACCGAAGATATTATTGAAAAAATAAGAGTTGGAATAAAAACCGAAATTGATGCAGGTTTAGAATTGGCTTTTGCCGAAACATTGCCACCACCAAATACATTAAAAGAAATTACCGAACTATACAAACCTTTTGTAGCAATTGATACCGCACCAGGCAACGGTTTAAAAACCAATATGCGTTTAATTGATGCCATTAGTAATGCTATAAAATTAGCCATGCAAAAGCACCCCAACTTAGTATTAATGGGGCAAGATATTGCAGAGTATGGCGGTGTGTTTAAAATTACCGAAGGTTTTGTAGAAGAATTTGGTAAAGATAGAGTGCGCAACACGCCACTATGCGAAAGTGCTATTTTAGGCACAGGCTTTGGCTTATCTATTAACGGGCACAAAGCCATGGTGGAAATGCAATTTGCCGATTTTGTAACCGAAGGTATGACACAAATTATAAATAACCTTGCAAAAAGTCATTACCGCTGGGGGCAACATGCCGATGTAGTAGTGCGTATGCCAACAGGCGCAGGTGTTGCCGCAGGCCCTTTTCATAGCCAAAGTAACGAAGCTTGGTTTTTTAAAACGCCCGGTTTAAAAATTGCTTACCCTGCTTTTCCTAGCGATGCTAAAGGTTTATTGTTAAGCTCTTTTGAAGACCCAAACCCCGTTATGTTTTTTGAACATAAAGGAATGTACCGCAGTATTAGCGAAGATGTACCAACAGATTATTACACCATCCCTTTTGGTAAAGCCCGATTGGTAAAAGAAGGTAGCCAAGTTACCATTGTGAGTTATGGTTTAGCCGTGCATTGGGCTTTAGAATATTTAAACGAAAACCCACATGTAAGCGCCGATTTAATTGATTTAAGAACCCTTGCGCCACTTGATACAGAAGCCATTTATACCTCAGCAAAAAAAACAGGCAAAGTAATGGTATTACACGAAGATACCTTAACAGGCGGTATTGGTGGCGAAATAGCGGCTTTAATTACCGAAAATTGCTTTGAGTATTTAGATGCCCCCGTTATGCGCGAAGGCAGTTTAGACACACCCGTACCCATGAATGCCGACTTAGAAATTAATTTTTTACCTAAAGAACGCTTTAAACAAAAAATGATAAGCCTATTAAATTATTAAACGCACAATGCCACAACACCACATTAATATTGAAGGAATAAAACTTTACGGTTACCACGGTTGCTTAGATGAAGAAGCAAAAATTGGAGGTAATTATATTGTAGATGTTTACATGACTACCGATTTTACCTTAGCGGCCCAAACCGACGAGCTTAGCCAAACCATTGATTATTGCGCTATTTACCAAATTAGTAAAACACAAATGGCTATACGCAGTAAATTAATTGAACAGGTATGCGAACGTATTTATACACAAATAAAAAGTAATTTTTTAAGCATAAGCCATTTACATGTTAAGCTAACAAAACTATTACCGCCTATGAATGGTAATGTAGAAAAAGTAAGTGTTGAAATAAAAGGCTAATACTTTTTTAGGTTTACTTTTCTTTAGTAATACTTGGGTAGCTAATTTAATATCTAAATTATTAAAGATAATAATAAGTTAAACCCTTTAAAATTTAAATTGCAAGGCTCATTGCTTTTTATTAGTTTAAACTTTTTTAAACTATGCTTAAAAATTTATTTACCAAATCGTAATCATCCATCTTCAATCAGCATTTGCATTGTTTTACCAAAACCAAATACATAAGGGCAATAACCCCAAAACCTTTAAAAACTATATAACTATATGAAACGTTTTTTTATTATTATTTTCGTACTCGTTTCTTTAACAAACCAAGCTCAAAAAATTAGTGTTGAGGAATGTACCGAACAGTTTAATATTGCCGAAAGAAACGCCCTAAAAACTACTATTTACGAAAACACGCTGACAGATGTAGTAGCAGAATGGACCAGCTATTTACTTATAAATAAATGTGCACGTATTACCAACGACCAAGTTGAAATATACGCCCATAATGTTTTTTTAAAAGAGATAGTAAATAAGCCTATTGACCTTTATTGTAGATTTGTAAAAGATACTGTTACAAAAACCATAAGCATGAAGGTAGCCTTGGATATGGGTGCCGGAAATTATCTAAAATCCCAAAGTAATCCTGTTGAATTTAAATTGTTTGAAAAAACAATCCGCAGTTTTGCCTTTAAAACAACCAAAGCACCAATACAAGCTTACCTACTAGCCGCGGTTAATTATCAAAAAAAATTACATGAAGAAATAACTATAATTGAAAAAAACAAGTTGAAGATTGAAGACAATATTACTCACTACAAAAATAAAATTATTAAAGCTGAACAAAAACTAGTGGCAAAAAAAGCAGAACATGAAACCAAAAGTAATGAGGTAATTACACAAAAAAAACTAAACGATACCATCACAGATGTGGCAAGCGAAAGAGCTAAGGCAGCCAAAAAAACAATTGATAAATTAACAAATCAGAAAAAAAATATAGAAGAAGACCTTAGCAACATTCAAAAAAATATTGAGGAATATCAGAACAAAATTTTAAACTATGAAACTAAAATTAAATCGGGTGAAGGTATGAAAACATTTAATTTAAAGGAAATTGAAAGCCATAAATTGATTGAAGATAAATGGAAAAAGAAACTAAATGAAATTACTGAGTAACTAAATGCTTGTATGCCAAATGTATTAAAACCTTGTATAACAACTATTTTAAAATAATAGTAACCAAAATTATTTAAACGCTCATCTAAATCTATTTATTACTATTATATTAAAACATTTTGTAATTAAGAGTGTGTGAATTATGTAAC
>JAYTRS010000308.1:0-4541 GCA_043746065.1 Bacteroidota bacterium
TGGCAGCCTCCTATCCGATAATTTTGAAAGTGCGGCTAATGCTTACCAATTATTATCTCAATGCTATATAAAATTAAACGAACCTAAAATAGCAAAGCAATATATCGATTCGCTGAGTGGTTTGTTAAATAAAAAAGGAGTAGGTTCAAAATCTACACTAGACTATATGCTATTAAAAGCCGATTACTATAACTTAATATCCGATTATAAGAAAGCTTCTGAAAATTATCTTTTATTTATAAAAATAAAAGATAGCATAAGTATTACCGAAAAAGAACGGCAATTAGTAAACGAAGAGGTAGCCTTTAACGTTGAACAAAAAGAAACTGAAATACTTGAAAAAAATAAAGTCTTAGAGCAAAACAGATTAAATAACGCTAAACAAAAAACATTTAAGGCCTATTTATTAACGGGTATATTACTACTAGTTACTATAATTATTTTTTTAGTATTAAACAATAGGTTTGTTAAAAAACGCGAAGCTGAACTTGAGATTAAAAACATAAAAATTAATAATCAAAACATGTTAATTGAACAATCGCTAAAAGAAAAAGAATTATTAATAAAAGAAATACATCATCGCGTAAAAAATAATTTACAAATTATTACCAGTATGCTTAGCCTCCAAATAGGCAAAATTACTAATAACGAAAAAACACAAGCCATTTTGCGCGAAGCTCAGCAACGTATTAGCGCTATTGCATTAGCACATCAAATGTTGTATCAAAAAGATAATTTATCACATATTTTTTTAGGTGAGTACATCGAAAAATTAGTTAGGCAAATTGAAAACACAATGCCTAATAATACCATTACATTAATTACTAATATTGAGTGCAACCAAAAAAAAGTAAGTATTGATAATGCCGTACCATTAGGTTTATTAATAAACGAAGTGCTTACTAATGCCTATAAACATGCATTTCCTAATATAGAAAATGGTAAAATAACGGTAAGTTTAACAGAACAAAACTTAAATTGTAAACTTACCATTCATGATAATGGCGTGGGTTTACCTGCTAAAAATAGTAAGGCTGAAATTGCATCTATGGGTATGGAGTTAATACATATTTTATCCCAACAATTGGATGCTAATTTAATTATTGAAAATATTAATGGCACTAAATTTATTTTAGAAATAAAAAAATAATATTAAATTTTTATTGTGTGAAAGAAGTAAATGAAATACTATTAGATTTAAAACGAAAAATTTATAAACCTATTTATTTTTTGTGTGGCGATGAAGCCTATTACATTGATTTAATTAGCGATTATATTGAAAATAATGTTTTAGAGGAAGCTGATAGAGAGTTTAATCAAAATGTAGTATATGGTAAAGATGCCGATTTGATAAGCATTTTGGGCTTAGCGAAACAATTTCCTATGATGAGCGAACACCAAGTAGTAATTGTTAAAGAGGCCCAAAACATTAAAGAATTAAATAAAAGTGCAGGCGGCGATGACGATACTAAAGCATCTAAAACAAACGCCAACAGTGCTACGCAGCAATTTATAAATTACATAGCTAACCCACAACCTACCACAATATTAGTATTTTGTTTTAAATATAAAAGTTTAGATAAGCGTAGCGCTATCGCTAAAGCATTAAATAAGCATGCCATTTTTTTACAAACTACTAAACTATACGATAACCAAGTACCCGATTGGATTAGCAATTATGTAAAAGATAAAAGCTACAGCATTAACCCAAAAGCATCGTTTTTATTAGCCGAATTTTTAGGAAATGATTTAAGTAAAATTACAAACGAAATAAATAAATTAGTAATAAACATACCCGTCGGAAAAGAAATTACACCTGAGTTGGTACAAGATAACATTGGCATTAGTAAAGATTTTAATGTGTTTGAACTGCAAGATGCTCTTGCAAAAAAAAATATTTTAAAAGCTAACCAAATTATAAATTATTTTTCAGCTAACGAAAAAGAGCACCCTTCGGTTTTAATTATAAGCTCGTTATATAGCTATTATGCAAAAATTTTAAAATATCATTTTATACCCGACAAAAGTAAATTTGCAGCAGCGCAAGCCTTGGGTGTTAATCCTTTTTTTGTGGATGGTTATGCAAAAGCAGCACAAAACTATAACACCAATAAATTAAAACTTATTTTTACGTATTTAAAAGAAACCGACTTAAAAACCAAAGGAGTTAATAATAGCGGTATTAATAATGGTCAACTTTTAAAAGAATTAATATTTAAAATTTTACATTAAACGTTATTATTAGCATTTAGTACTATTTGTAATCTTTAGCATTTGTAATTAAGGGTAGTATTAATTAATCTAACTAGTTTTTTATAAGTTTAACCATATGAATTATTTAGTTTTTGTAAACGAATTATTAGTACACTATAAAAAGTAACCATTCTGTTAAATGTAAACAAATTAAAGCATAGTTAATTGGGAAGTGCAGAGCTTAAATTTTTAAATTATTTTTTTGTAGTATTCTTCTGTTTGTTCGTAGGCAATTCATTAAGAGGAAATTGGTTTTCGAAAAAATTATTTTTGGCAGAATCCATTTCAATAAATAACTTATCCATGTTATACATATCTCTTTTAAAACGTTCCAAAAAAAAGTCCTTCTTGTAAAAATCGTATTTTAATAATGTATCTTGAAAGAAAAAATTGTTAAAAAATGGCGTATTTGAAAAAGGATATTGTGTTTGAAATTGATTTTTAAATTTATTAAACATACTATCAGCTAAGGTGGCGTTATTTTTTATATTAGAATAATAGTAAGAATAAGTAGAATCATACTTAATTAAATTTCCATTTTTATCAAACTCCTTATTTACTTTAATATTTTTTTTGGGGAAATTAGAATTTATTTCATTCTGAGTTTTGTGTTCATCTTTTTTTGTTTGTGCATTGCAGCTACTAAATAATAACATAAGAGCAATGCTTAATAACTTAATTGTTCTCATATGCATAGTTCTTAATGGTTAAACAATTTAATTTTTTTAAATAATTATCAAATAACTTGTTAATGAGTATAATTATCTGGTTTTTTAAAATACTGCATTAAGCAAAAGGTAATAATTAATCCTGCTGCTAATCCCTCAAAAAATAAAAGACCAGTTATTGTAATCGGATTTAAGTTTATATAAAATAAACTGTTTTGCCCTAGTATTTGAGTGTAAAAAACTGTATAAATACCAATGATTAAAGCATGTACGCCAACTGCAACTAAAGAAGTATATAAACCTACCTTAAAACCTTCAAAATAATCTATACTTGCACCTTTGCCCGTAGGACTATAATTTTCGAGTGCAAAATATACACCAAATAAAAGAAGAAATAGATTAGGTACCGTTAGTTGATTAATTTCTAAATGGTGAGTAAGCGCACATAAAGCAAAGAAAGATGCAACCAACAGGATGGCAGTTAATATGCCATTTTTAATGCAAATTTTATGGATGGTATCATCATCAGAATTTTTTTTGTGAAGCTGCCTGTTCTCAGACAAGGCTTTGTTTCTTCTTATATCAAGCGTTGCCATTTTATTTTAAGTTTATAATTAATATTAGTTTAAAAAATGGGGCAGGCTTTTCCTGCCCCCTAAATTTTTTACACCACAGTTATCTCTCTTGAAACTTTTGATTTACTTGGTTCTTTTTTAGGAACATAAATGTGTAGTATACCATCTTTATAGTTAGCATTAATTTCAGTGTCGTTTACCGAATTTTCAGGTAAGTGAAATGTTCGTTTAAAAGATTGGTAACTAAACTCTTTTCGGTTGTATTTACCATCATCGCTTTTTTCTTCATTTTGGCTTTCATGTTGTGCCGAAATTACAAGAGTATTTTGTTCCAATTCAATTTTAAAATCTTTTTTATTCATTCCTGGTACGGCCATTTCCAACTCAAAAGCAGAGCTATTTTCTTTTATATTTACTGCTGGTAAAGTACTTGAACCAGAGGGGCCTCTACCTGCCAAATTGAAAAAGTCTCTTGTTAAAAAATCATCAAATAATGATGGTAATTCAGGAAACATTAAATTTTTTCCATTGCTGTTTAATTTGATTAGTGATGTCATTTTATCCTCCTTTTTTTGTTCTTTCGAACGGGTTAATGTTTTTTATTAATTTTATTTTTTAATCGCGATTTGATTAAAAATAATCAATAGCTATGCCAATACATTTGGGCTGAAATTTTGACTGAAATTTTGTTAATGCTCGTTAAAATAAATGAAAAATTTTCAGAAAAAGAAAGTAAAAAAAATGTCAAAATTTCATAATATAAATTTCTAAACTCAAGCTCCAAATTATTATTGGTATCTCAAAAAGCTACTGTTTACTAAATTCAGTAATACTCTAAAAAAAGTGTAATAGTTAATTGTACACATGTAAAAATCCTTTCCAACTTTATAGCGGTCATCTCCAAAAGTATTAAAGGAAATAATTTTATAATTATAATTTAATGTTGTACATTCGTTATAAAAATATATTTAATAAAAAAACAATGATAAAAAAAATACTTATCTCAAGCCTAATAGTTACTACACTTGTTACCATCGCACAAGTA
>JAYTRS010000309.1:0-4539 GCA_043746065.1 Bacteroidota bacterium
GTTTAGGTTACATTTGTAACCTCATAAAAAGTAAAAAATTATGTCAACAACTACGCAACATATTACGTGTTTAATAATAGGTTCGGGCCCTGCAGGTTATACCGCAGCTATATATGCAGCCCGTGCCGATTTAAAACCAATTTTATATACAGGCTTAACGCCAGGCGGACAATTAACCGAAACTACTGAAGTAGATAATTTTCCGGGTTACCCAAAAGGTATTACAGGCCCTGAGTTAATGAAAGATTTACAAGACCAAGCCGAGCGATTTGGAACAGAAGTGCGTTTTGGCTTAGTTACTAAAGCTGATTTAAATGCAACCCCAAAACGTGTTTGGGTAGATGATACCATTGAATTAACAGCAGATACTGTAATTATAAGTACAGGTGCCAGTGCCAAATGGATTGGTTTAGAAAACGAAACGCGTTTACGCATGAATGCTGGAGGAGTAAGCGCTTGCGCGGTGTGTGATGGTTTCTTTTTTAAAGGACAGGATGTAGCCATAGTTGGAGCAGGCGATACCGCTGCAGAAGAAGCAACCTATTTAAGCAAATTATGCAAAAAAGTGTATATGATTGTACGAAGAAGTGAAATGCGAGCTAGTAAAGCCATGCAACACCGCGTAAAAAATACAGCCAATATTGAAATTTTGTGGGATAGTGAAACTGCCGATATTTTAGGAAAAGAGGCAGTTGAAGGAGTGGTTGTAAAAAATAGTAAAACAAACGAATTAAAAACCCTTGATGTTACAGGTTTTTTCGTAGCCATAGGCCATAAGCCAAATACCGATATTTTTAAAGGACAATTAGATATGGATGATTTGGGCTATTTACAAATAGTGCCAGGCAGCAGTAAAACAAATATTGAAGGTGTTTTTGCCGTGGGTGATTGTGCGGATAAAACCTACCGCCAAGCAGTAACAGCGGCTGGTAGCGGTTGTATGGGTGCTTTAGATGCCGAACGTTATTTGGCAGCAAGCGGCATACATTAAAACTTAATTGCTAAAGTTACTTACAAACTCATCAAATAAATATCGCGAATCTTCTGGCCCTGGGCAAGCCTCTGGATGGAATTGTACTGAAAACACTTTTTTATCTTTTAAACGAATGCCCTCAATTGTATTATCGTTTAGGTTAATGTGTGTAATTTCAATATTTTTATTGTTTTTAATATCATCTGCATTAACAGTAAAGCCGTGGTTTTGAGAGGTAATTTCGCTTTTGCCAGTAATTAAATTTTTTACAGGATGGTTAATACCCCTATGCCCTGCATGCATTTTATAAGTATTAACGCCTTGCGACTGTGCCAATAATTGATGACCCAAGCAAATACCAAAAACAGGTAGGTTGGTATTTATTAACTCTTTTACTAATTGGCTTTGATTGGGCATTGCACTTGGGTCTCCAGGGCCATTACTTAACATAATACCATTTGGTTGAAAGGCTAAAATATCTTTCACTAAACTCTCCATTGGAAAAACTTTTAAATAACAATTGCGCTGTGCTAACGAGCGTAAAATATTTTTTTTAACGCCAAAATCAATTACCGCCACTTTGTGTTTACTATTTTCGTCACCAAAAGTATAAGCTGTTTTTGTGGCTACTTTGCTCGATAGTTCCAGCCCTTCCATACTTGGTACTTTTGCTAGTAGTTTTTTTAGTTCTTCAACATCTGTAATTTCTGAAGAAATAATACAGTTCATGGCACCTTTATCTCTAATATAGTGAACAATGGCGCGGGTATCTACATCGCTAATACTAACAATATTATTTTCCTCAAAATAGGTTTGTAAACTTTTTTGCGCACGTACGCGCGAAAATCCGGTGTTAAATTTTTTACAAATCATACCCGAAATTTTAACGCCGTCGCTTTCTACTTCGGTTTCTTCAATACCATAATTACCAATGTGTGGGTTTGCCATTACTACAATTTGTCCGAAGTAAGAGGGGTCGGTAAAAATTTCTTGGTAACCCGTCATGCCAGTGTTAAAGCAAATTTCGCCAGTTGTAGTGCCTATTTTTCCAGCAGCTTTGCCTTCAAATACTTTACCATCTTGTAAAACTAAGAGTGCTTTTTGTTTTGGGCTATATTTTAATTGCATATTTTTTAGATGTTATTTTCTAAAGCACAAAAGTGAGTAAAATGTTTTGTTTTTTTAGTAGATGTTAATTTGTTTTTAAAATTTTATTTTTTATTTAAATTTGCTAAAACTACGACATTAAATTTCAGTATTTACTGCATCTTCTTTGGGTGCTAAATAAACGCCATCGGGCTTTATGATTACTTTTTTATGACGGTACAAAATACCTATGCTTTTTTTAAAAGTAGCTTTGCTCATGCTTAGTTTAATTGATATTTCTTGGGGGGTACTTTTATCGTGTAAATCTATAAAGCCATTATTTGCAATAATGTAATTTAAAATAACTTCGGTGCTATCTAATACATTTTTAAAGCCACTTTTTTGAAAACTTAAATCAATTAAACTATCCTCCCTAATGGTTTTTACGTAGCCTTTTAGTTCATCACCAATAAAAACTTCTTTATAAATATCATTATGGTACATTAAACCTTTGTAGGTATTATTAATAATGCAACTATATCCAAGTGGAGATTGTTCGTAAACCAACACATCTACCTCTTGCCCTGGTGTTAATGTAATTGGGTGAAGGGTAATAAATTTATCTAATTTGGTGGATGCTACAATACGGTTACTAATGTTATCAATATAAATATATACTACACAAAAGCTACCTTCCTCCACTTCAGTTTTTTGTTCGTTAAAGGGTAGTAATAAATCTTTTTCTAAACCCCAATCTATAAAGGCGCCAATTTGTGTAATGCTGGTTACACGTAAGTAGGCAAAACTATTAAGTTGAGCGTAGGGTAGTGCAGTTGTAGCTATTAATCGGGCTTCGCCATCGGTATATATAAAAACATCTATTACATCTTTTACTTTATACGTTGCTTTTACTAACGATGCAGGTAATAATACTTCGTTTTTATCATCATCGCTTAAATGCAAACCAACCGTGGTTTCTCTAACAACGGTTAATTTATTTACTTTACCAATTTCTATCATTTTTTTTATTTAGGAATGGCAAAGCTACGCAATAATTTTTTTATGACCTTTGTGCTTAAGGGTTAATATTAAATTAAACAACATAAAAAATGCTTTTTCTGGTAGTAAAAAACTTATTTTTGAATTTAGTAATGGTAAATATTTTTTTAAATAAAATTGTAAACGAACTAAAACAACCAAGGTTTTACATACTTGTGTTTTTTACATTTGTTTATTGTATACTTTCTTTAGTTAACCATTACAATTATCATACTACTACCTTTGATTTAGGTATTTATAATAATAGTATTTATCAATACGGGCATTTCCAAAATAATCATCACCCGCTTGGGCACTTAAGCCTAACTAATTTTTTAGGAGACCATTTTGCATTATATACAATTATTTTATCGCCCTTACATTATTTGTTTGGTACTTATACATTATTATACGTACAAATTGTAGCTGTATTATTTGGTGGTGTGGGTATTTATAAACTTATAAAAAGTTGGCATCCATTTACTTTTTTACCTGAAATTGCTCTTTTTCATTTTTTTTCATTTTATGGCATTTTTACGGCTTTAGCATTTGATTATCATGATAATGTTTTAGCCACAATGATAGTGCCTTGGTTTATTTATTACGTACATATTAATAAATTAAAACTGGCATTATGTATGGCTTTACTAATAATTATAGGTAAAGAAAACATGCCTCTATTTTTATTTTGTATTTGCTTAGGTTTAATGGTGCTTTATAAAAACGATAAAAAACGAAGGTTATTTGCTTTAATAATTGGCTTAAGTTCGTTAATTTATGCTTTAATTGTAATAGGCTTTATTATGCCAATGTTTGTAAAAAGTGGGCAGTCGGCTTCGCACTTTCAATATTCAATACTTGGGAGTAATGGTAAAGAAATAATTCAATCGTTAGTCTACAATACAAAGCATGTTATATCTGCACTGTTTTGCAATGTAAGTGGTAATACAATTAACGATGGCATTAAGTTAGAAACATACATTTGCCTTTTATTAAGCGGAGGTTTATGTTTATTAATACGTTTAGAGTATGGCTTAATGCTACTATTCATAATAGCACAAAAAGTTTTTAACGATGATGCTGTAAAATGGGGCATTTGTTGTCAATATTCGGTTGAGTTTGCGCCCATTTTAGTAATTGCATTTTATGCTACCATAAGTTATTTTAAAAATGCAAAACTTAAAGTAATAATAAGTTTGTTGTTTTGTTTATTGACTTTTTTTGTTACCATAAATAAAATGTTTACTCGCAAATCATACTGGTTTAATGAAGAAAAAGAAAATCTTTTTTCTAAACGGCATTACCAATCTAATTTTAATAAAGCAGATGTAGATAAAATTACTTCCCTCATTCCTTCAAATGCTAAACTTAGTTGTACCGATTGTTTTGGCCCACACACTGCATTTAGAGATTGTATTTATTTGTATCCAGATGTAGCTGAT
>JAYTRS010000310.1:0-4531 GCA_043746065.1 Bacteroidota bacterium
TTTGTAAATAATATAATTGCAAACGATTTTAAAAAACAAATAACAACAGTATAAACTAAAAAAACGGAGGTCAACATCAACAATCAAAAAAAGCCCTATTTTGCGCCAAAACCAAATGTTAACAATGCTAACAAACCAGCAGTTGTAAAACCTGGCGAAAAACCTGTATTTAAACAACCACGCGGATTAAAAATTGGATTTAAACGCCCAGGTGTTAAAGAAGAATTACATAAAATAAACGATCGTATTTATGCTAAAACAGTACGTGTTGTTGGCGATGATATAGAAGCCGGCGTATATTCAATTGCCGAAGCTTTAAAAATGGCAAAAGATTTAGAATTAGATTTAGTAGAGATTGCGCCAAATATTGACCCACCAGTTTGTAAAATTGTTGATTACGGTAAGTTTTTATACGAACAAAAAAAGAAAGCTAAAGAAGTTAAAGCCAAAGCCAGTAAAATTGTAATTAAAGATATTCGTTTTGGTCCGCATACCGATGACCACGATTTTAATTTTAAAAAGAACCACGCCATTAAATTTTTACAAGAAGGTTGTAAAGTAAAAGCCTTTGTTTTTTTTAGAGGACGTGAAATTGTATTTAAAGAACAAGGTGAAATTTTATTATTGCGCTTTGCTAATGAGTTAGAAGAATGGGGAAAAGCCGAACAATTACCAGTATTAGAAGGTAAGCGTATGCAAATGGTTTTAGGGCCTCGTAAAAAATAAAATTACATTTTAAATTTTTAAAAAGCGTATTAATTTTTTTTAATGCGCTTTTTTATTTTTTGTGTACAAACAATAATTAATGCTCTATTAATATCAACAATTAATCTTCGGTTAAAAACTAGAAGAAGAGGTAGTAAAAAAAGTTCGCAAATTAATTTTGAATAATAAATTTGCCCATAATAGTTTTTGTACCTATGGTAAATGTATAACCATAAATACCATTTGTGTATAGGCTAGTATTTAAGGTAAATTCATCATTATTTTCGGTACTTTTAGTTTGGGTAGATGTATAAATAGTTTTTCCATGCGCATTATATATCTCTATTTTATAAGTAAGTATGTTTTTTAATTTTATTAAAAAGTTAAGTTGATTAGTAGCAGGGTTTGGATAAACTTTTAAAACATCATCATCATTAATTAATATGCTAGTAGTATTTGAATATTTAAAATCACCATTAAAATCTTTTTGTTTAAAGCGATAGTAATACAAGGTATTTAAATTTGCGCTTTCATCAGTTACCGAATAATAATTTGGCCCTTTAGCGTTTACATCTAGTACTTTTATAAAATGGAGAGCGTCGTTACTACGTTCAATATCAAAACCTTTGTTATTTTTTTCATTATAAGTTTGCCATGATAAATCAACACCATTGGCACTTGCCTTAGAATGCAAAAAAGAATACTCAATTGGTAAAACACCACTATAAATAAGTACATCATCAATTGCTACAGAGGGGTCGGTTGCGCTTGTACTTACATCATCATTATACCATCTTATTCCAACTCTAAGGTTTGTAATATTGTTGCAAGAAATAGGTAAAGTATTTGAAAATAACGTCCATTTACCTTGAGTTGAACCTGAGCAAGCAACATTTACACAACCTAAAATACAACTTGCTAAACCCAAACAACATGTGGTTTTTGGAAGATTAGTTAATAAAGTCCAAGTTGTTCCACCATCAATACTATAAATTACTTCGGCATTATCTAACAAAGCTGTACCCGAATGTATATATGAAAATTGAAGCGTCATTACTGAAAAACCTGTAGTATTTACATTTGGTGATATAGCCGATCTGTCGGTGGTTACACAATATAAGCCGTTTGTAAAACACGAAGCGCAAGGACCAAAGCCTAAATTTGTACAGCCCCCTCCATCATAGGCAGCTCCCATATCTCCTAAGGTAATTGACCCTACATGTAGCGTTGAATTACCACATAACGTACCTCCTCTGTTACCAACACCTTTACCTGATTCTACATCGCTTACATAAAAAGGATTTGGAGAATCGCCTTCAACAGTGGTATTTAAATTATTATAGTTGTTTAATGTCCAACCATGCCCTGCACTAAAACTAGTTGTATAAATTGTTTGTGCAAAATTTGATAATATAGTAATTACAAATACTATAATTAAAAATAGTTGTTTATTTATAAGGTGTAAAATCATTCTTAATCAAATATACAAAATAGAATAAGTAAAACCAATAGTTAATTTAAACTAAGCTAAATCCATTTTCAAGTTACTTTTTTATGCCTTTGTCTAAAAACTTGTAACCTTTATAACCTTTTTAATTTACTAGCGTATAATAGTATAACAAAAACAATTATACTCTAAACCCTAATAAATACAACACTTTTAAAAGGGCTGGTAAAACAAAAACTAATTAAATATTTTTTAACAACTAAAACAAAATAAACAATGAAAAAAATGAAAACACTTATCCATTTAAAATCTCCGTGCCATGAAAACAAAAATTTACTTAATCGCCGTGTTTGGCATAGTTATTCAAGCAATAACTTACGCTCAAACCAACACCAGTATTACTATTGATAATACTGTACCTTTTAACCAATCGTTTTGGAATTCATATTCCGAAAAGCTGCATTTAAACCCTCTCGAAAAAAAAGAATTTATTTCTTCGCAGCAAAAGTGTCACTCGCACACATATCACACTTCAAACACAAATTTCAAACCAATTACTTTCAATCAAAACTCAACACTTGCGGGTGGCTGTATTAATATTGATTTCGAAAATGGTAATTACAATGGCTGGGTGCCCACCTCAGGCTTTCATCCATTATTTAATCCATTAGGTTGCTGCCTTACACCTGGTGGGCAACAAACCATAGTGTTGGGCACGGCAGTAGATGCTTTTGGAGGATTTCCAGTGGTTTCGCCTGGTGGAAATTTTTCGTTACGCTTAGGCAATAACATTAATGGTGGTGAGGCGGATAGAATTGAACAAACCTTTTTAGTAAGCGCTACCAATGCCAACTTTACATATAAATATGCTGTAGTTTTTCAAGATCCTGGGCATATAGCAAGCGAGCAGCCAGCATTTACCGTAGAAATGATAGATACTAACGGTTTGCAAATACCCTGTACATTTTATAATGTTTCGGCTGGTGGTAATATTCCTGGATTTTTTAACTCACCAAATACAGCAGGCGTTATTTACAAACCTTGGACAAATGTTGTGGTAGATTTAACAAATTACATTGGGCAAAATGTTACCATTCGTTTTACAACCTACGATTGTGCTTTGGGCGGGCATTTTGGATACGCTTATATTGACGGTATTTGTGCGGCATTTGTAAGAGGTAGTAGCGATACAGTTTGTATAGGAGCAACTAAAAATTATTGTGCACCAAATGGTTTTGGCACTTATGTTTGGAATGGCCCAGGCATAATAAACAATACAAACCAATGTATTAATAGCGCAGCAGTAGGCATTTATACTTGCCAAACAACTTTGGTTACAGGCTGTGTAGGTCCTGAGTTTACTTATACATTAAATAATTATCCAAATCCAGTTGTTAGCTTTAATAGTTTAAGTGCTAATGCTTGTGCGCAGCAATATACTTTTACCAATACATCAAGTATTAGTAGCGGTGTAATTACTGGTTATAACTGGAATTTTGGAGCATTAACAAGTACCCAAACCAACCCAATTATTAATTTTCCTGGAACGGGTAATTATGTTGCTACCTTATCAGCTACATCAATAAAAGGATGTACAAATACAGCTTATCAAACTATTGCTATTTATCCTTATCCAACAGTAAATTTTAGTGCAAATAATACCTGTTTAAATTCGGCTGTAAATTTCACAAATAACAGTAGTATTTCAAATGGCGCTATTACAAATTATTATTGGAATTTTGGTACCGGCAATACTTCAACCCAAACAAATCCCTCTTTTAATTATTCTACAGCTGGAACATATAATGTTACCTTATCGGCAACAAGTAATCAGGGTTGTATAGCCTCTACAACAAATAGTGTAACATTATTTCCATTACCTATATTAAATTTAAATGCTGCCCCTGTGTGTTTTGGTAATGCTACTACCTTTAATAATTTAAGTACCATAAGTAGTGGCAATATTACGAATTGGATTTGGGATTTTGATAGTAATGGTATCCCAAATAGTAATGCCCAAGCTCCTACTTTTATATACCCAAGTGCGGGCAATTATATTGCAAACCTGCAAGCTGTTAGTAATAATAATTGTATAAGTAATGCAACACTAAACGTTATTGTAAACGCAAATCCAACAGCTTCGTTTACAGCAAATAATGTTTGCTTTGGTGGCACATCAACATTTACAAACCAAAGCACAATTGTAGCTGGTAATAGTTTAATAAGTTATAATTGGAATTTTGGAAACACATCACAATCTACCCAATCTAATCCTCAATTAAATTATTCTGCGCCAGGTAACTATACAGTACAATTAACGGTGGTTTCTAACTTCAATTGTAGTAATACATTTAGTTCAACAGTAATGGTATATTATTT
>JAYTRS010000311.1:0-4529 GCA_043746065.1 Bacteroidota bacterium
CTTTGGTAGCGGGAGATGGATTCGAACCAACGACCTTTGGGTTATGAGCCCAACGAGCTACCCCTGCTCTATCCCGCACTATATTTTGAGGTTAATGTTTTTTTAAATAGGAGCGCAAATATATAATTTGTTTCTTTGTTATCCAAATTAATCTTATTAACATATAAAAAAATGACGCATAAAGCAGGTTTTGTGAATATTATAGGTTGCCCAAATGTTGGTAAATCCACTCTTATGAATGCCCTAGTGGGCGAACGTTTAAGCATTATTACCTCTAAAGCCCAAACTACCCGCCACCGTATTATGGGCATTGTAAGTGGCGATGATTACCAAATTGTGTTTAGTGATACCCCAGGCATTATGAAGCCCGTTTACAAACTGCAAGAAAAAATGATGCAGTTTGTAATTACCGCATTAAGCGATGCTGATGTTTTTTTATTAATTACCGATATTTTTGAAGATATTAAATTGGAGGAATCGTATTTACTTAAACTTCAAAAAACTACTACTCCTATTTTATTATTATTAAATAAAATAGATGTAGCCACCCAAGAAAAAATTGAACAAAAAGTACAAGAATGGAAAGTGAAAATACCAAATGCCGAAATTTTACCTATATCTGCTTTATTAAAATTTAATATTGAAAGTATTATGAATCGTATAATTACTTTGTTGCCAGAGGGAAATGCCTTTTACGACAAAGCAGAATATACAGATAAGCCCGAACGTTTTTTTGTATGTGAAATTATTCGCGAGAAAATACTATTAAATTATAAAAAAGAAATTCCTTATAGTGTTGAAATTGTTGTAAACTCATTTAAAGAAGAAGAAAAAATTATTAAAATACAAGCCGATATTTTAGTAGAACGTGATAGCCAAAAAGGCATTATAATTGGCGACAAAGGGTCGGCTCTAAAAAAAGTAGGCACACAAGCGCGTAAAGATTTAGAAGTTTTTTTTAAGAAACAAATTTATATAGAACTGTTTGTAAAAGTAGATAAAGACTGGCGAAGCAACGATAATAGGTTAAAGAATTTTGGCTATTAATTATTTTTTTACAAGGCTCTTTTTTTAAAGTTACTTAAAATAACAAAACTATTTAATACCGTATTTGCTTTTGTATTTTATATATAAGTCTGTTTGTTTATTTTTAAGTGTTACTGGTTTGCCAGCTATGTAAGCTAAAATTATATTATTAGTTTTTATATCTAACACATCGCCATCGCTCACTATAATTGATGCAATTTTACCATCTTCTAAAGTGCCAATTTGTTTTTCTACTCCTAAAATTTTAGCAGCATTATAGCTAATACTTGCTAAGGCTTGTTCTTTTGTTAAACCATAAGCAACGGCAACGCCAGCATTAAAAGCCAAATTACGACTTTGTGGCGCTTCCATATCACCTTCTAATTGTAAACAAAATAAAACTGAATCTTTTTGTAATAAATAGGGCGTTTTAAAAACTATGTCAATAGCGTCGTCGTTATTATCGGGCAAATCATTTACGCGATTTAGCATAACGGGTATTTTATTTTTTTTAAGTTCAGAAGTTATTTTATAACTTTCTTTACCGCCAACAATAACAGCTTTGGCAATACCGTATTTTTTTGAAAAATTTATAGCCGTTATAATATCTTTAACATTATCTGCATGTAAATATAAATTTGCAGTGCCGTTAAAAATAGGTTTCATTGCTTCAAAACGAATATTTTTTTCAATTACCGTTTGCTCTTTTGAATAACTCAAAGCATCGGCAAAAAATTTGTTTAGGTAATTTAATTCATCAATGTATTTTTTATTAGCAGAAGATGTTAAACCCTCTTCATCACTCCATTTTTTTTCAACTGCTTTTGGGAAGTTAAGATGGATACCATCATCGGCTTTTAATACAGCGTCTTCCCAATTCCAACCCTCTAAAGCCATAATGCTTGATGAGCCGCTAATTAAGCCACCTCGTGGTGTAGCTTGTGTATATAAAATACCATTTGTTTTTACGGTAGGCACAACTATATTATCTGTATTGTATGCTATTAATGTTCGTACGTGAGGGTTAATATTACCAACTTCAGCAAAATCGCGGGTGGCTCTAATTGATTCTGCATCTACTAATCCCAACACATTATTTGTATTTATTAAGGCGGGGTAAACGTGTTTGCTTTCAATATTAATAATCGTATCGTACGCTTGAGGATTTATTTTTATACCCTTCGCATCCATTATGGCTTCAATTAAATTATTTTTAATTACTATTAAACTTGACTCAATTATTTTACCATTGCCAATGTGTGCAATGCCTCCAAATAAAGCAATATGTGTGTATGTTTTTTGTGCAAATAAAAATGTATTTGTTAAAACAATTAGTATAATTAGTGTTTTTTTCATTTTTTGTTTTTTTAAATTTCTCAAACTTTTTTACAATGATTATCTATGTCCAGTTTCTTCCTCACTCACTCCTTCAATGGTATTGCAATGGTATAAGCGCTGTTGTTTGGTTTGATGTTTTTGTGTTTTGCTTCCTTTTTGTTTTTCGGCCAGCAATTTGGCAATAATACGAGCACGTTCGGTTTTAATATAATCTTGTAGTTTTATATCTTCGTCTCTGTCAAAATAAATTTGTCCGTCAATAATTGTTTTATCAACTTTTGCATAAACGCTTAAAGGGTTATCTGTCCATAATACAACATCAGCTATTTTACCCACTTTAATACTTCCTACTTTATCATCAATGTGCAACATTTTTGCAGGATTAAGAGTCACTAGTTTTAAAGCTTCTATTTCGGTTAAGGCACCATATTTTATTGATTTTGCAGCCTCTTGATTTAAACGACGGGCCATTTCGGCATCATCACTATTAATGGCAGTATTTACACCCATTTTTGTAAGTATAGTGGCGTTATAAGGTATGGCATCTAACACTTCATTTTTATAAGCCCACCAATCGGCAAATGTACTGGCACTAACTCCGTGCGCTTTCATTTTATCGGCTACTTTATAGCCTTCTAAAATATGTGTAAAGGTATTTACTTTAAAGCCAAAGGTATCGGCAATGTGCATTAGCATGTTAATTTCGCTTTGCACATAACTATGGCAAGTTATAAAACGTTTTTTATTTAAAATTTCGGCAAGGGCATCTAATTCTAAATCTTTACGGGGTGTAATTTTATTTTTGTCTTTTCCAGTTAAAAAAGTAGTCATGGCCTTATCATATTCTTTGGCTCTGGTAAAAAAATCGTTATACACTTGCTCTACCCCCATTCGGCTTTGCGGAAAACGTATGGTATTAAAATCGCCCCAATTGCTTTGTTTTACGTTTTCGCCTAATGCAAATTTTATAAAACCATCGGCTTTTTCGTATTTCATATCGTCGGCATTGTGCCCCCAACGTAGTTTTATAATTGCACTTTGCCCTCCAATAGCGTTAGCAGAACCATGTAACAATTGCGCACAAGTAACTCCACCAGCTAATTGACGGTAAATATTTATATCATCGGGGTTAATTACATCGCCCATTCTAACTTCGGCACTACTAGATTGCGTACCTTCGTTAACGCCTGACGTAAGAGCAATATGACTATGTTCATCAATAATTCCTGGCGTTAAATGTTTGCCTTGAGCATCAATTGTTAAAGCAAAGGCTAATTTTGGCGCATCAATATTTGGGGCTATACGAACAATTTTTCCCTCAACAATATATACATCATAATTTTTTAAAAGGCTGTCGCCATCGTTTGTCCAAACGGTTGCATTTTTAATTAAAATGGCTGAATAGCGGTTTTTAAATTTATTCCAACTATCTTTAAAAAAGCCATTTTCTTCTGGTAAAACTTGGCCAAATGCATTAAATGGATAAATAACTTTACCAAGGTTTAATGCTTTTTTAGCAGCAAGTGGGGTTGTCTTTTTTGCCGTATCAACCATCGATTCAAAAGTAAGTGTAAAGCTATGCCAATTACCATTTGCCAATTGTAAATTACCTTCAAAACTTTTTTGTGTGGTATTGTAATTACCCGAAGCCCTCACTACATCAACCGTATCTGGCATAAACGAAAAGGTAATGATATTATTTGTAAATGAATAGTTTAAATTTTTTTTAGTGGTATCAATTGTAATTTGTGCTTTTGGTTTTATAGCGTCTTCAAAAATTTTTATTTTATATGTTTTATTATTACTAGCTAAAATATAATTACCTCTAATGTCTATCGGATTAATATCGGCATATATGGTTGGTTCGCCTTTTACCCATTGCTGAAGGATTTGAGCATCATCATCAAAAATAGCTTTGTTACTAATAAAAAAATTAGCAATAAAATCTTTTTTTAAAGCGCCAATTTTATCATAAGCATTAATAAATAAAGCGGGGTTTGTTGTTAATGCTTTTAAAGCTGTTTTTTCGCTAAGGCCATATTGAATGGCTTTACGAACGTTTTTTAAAAAATCGGTTTTATTTTTTAAATCATTACTTGTAAAACAAAAGGGAATAAAATTTTTTTCTAAAACCGAAGGGTTTGTAGGTGCTAATTCCCAATGTT
>JAYTRS010000312.1:0-4529 GCA_043746065.1 Bacteroidota bacterium
TGCCAAAAAGCAGGATGGAAAGCTTTTGGAATGGAACCCGATGAAGGTGCTCGCAAAATAGCCTCAGAAATGGGTTTAAATACCTTTTCAGATAAAGAACGGATACAAACCTACATTGGTCAGCAAACGTTTGATATAATAACTTTATGGCACGTTTTAGAGCATGTTACCGACTTAGAACAAACCCTAACTTTTTTTAAGGAAAAGTTAAGTAAAAACGGAGTTTTAATAATTGCGGTTCCAAATTACACAAGTTACGATTCAAATTATTACAAACAATTTTGGGCGGCTTACGATGTTCCTCGTCACCTTTATCATTACGAAATAGAAACTATCAAAAAACTGTTGCAGCCCCATGGTTTTGAATTAATAGAAACTAAGCCAATGAAGTTTGATAGTTTTTACGTAAGCATGTTGAGCGAGAAATACAAAACAGGCTCTATAAACTATTTTAAAGCATTTTTAACGGGTTTAAAATCTAATTTAAAGGCAAAGCAAGCCAAAGATTATTCGAGTGTTGTTTACGTATTTAAAAAAGAGATTGAAAGGACTTAAGGAATTATTAGGAAGAAGAAATAAATAAAAAACCCGCATCAAATTAATTGATGCGGGTTTTTTTATGGCTATAATTTTTTGTTTTAAAAGCAGAATAATCTATTTAAAATTTGCAACATTATTTTAATCTTTCCCACGGGTTTTTAATTCTAAATTTAGATTATCCACTATAAAAAAATGTATAAAGTAAATGTCTTGTTTCAAAAAATAGAGTAGGGCATAGGCTTAAAAACATTTAGCTACATTTGTACCTGATTTTGAAAAACCTACTTTTAATACAACCTAAATTGTTTTTAAAGAAGCTTTACCCTAAGGCTATTTGGAAAATTGATACCACTCAAAAAATAATTTATTTAACCTTTGATGATGGTCCTATACCCGAACTTACCGAGTGGGTTTTAGACGAGTTAAACAAATACAACGCCAAAGCCACATTTTTTTGCGTTGGAAGCAACATTATAAAGTACCAAACTATTTTTAACCGAATTAAAAATGAAGGGCATTTGGTAGCCAATCATACCATGTTTCATAGCAAAGGGTTTAAAAATACTGTAACGGATTATTTAAAAGAAGTTAATGACTGTAAATTACTAGTTGGCAATGGTTTGTTTCGTCCACCCTACGGCCAGCTTAAGCGCAGCCAATATAAAGCCTTAATAAATAGTAATTATAAAATTGTGTTTTGGGATGTAATTAGTTACGATTACGAAAAAATTACCGAAGCCCAATGTTTAAAAAATGTACTAACAAACACTAAAAATGGTAGCATTGTTTTATTTCATGATAACGTAAAGGCTGAAAAAAATTTAAAGTATGCTTTGCCATTATTTCTAAAACATTTTGCAAATTTGCAGTTCCAATTTAAAGCCCTAAATACATGAACAAATTAACTGTACTTTTTATTACCTTTTGTTTAATTTTATTTTTTTATGCTTGCAACAATAAAACTTCTGTTGTTGAAAAAAGTTTTCACGTTTGGGGTAATGCCACAAAGTGTAAAATAAATATTGAAAGTGCTTGTACCGCAAATGGTGTAAACCAAGCTATTTGGGACGAAAACACAAAACTATTAAAACTAAAAATAGATACCAGCCTTGTAAGTTATAATACCGTTTTAAAGCAAGTAGCCAATGTGGGTTACGATAACGAATTGTTTTTTGGAAACGATTATGCTTACTCAAAATTAGACCCAAGCAGCCAATATGAGCGGAGGGTAGATTAATTCACTACTTTTTTAGTATACTTGCTTATTATTTTTTTATAAAGCATATAAATTTGTTTTCTAAAAATAAAACAAAGTAATACATAAGGTACTGCCATTAGGTATAAAATACCCGTATTTAAACTGCGCGCCATTGAGTTGGGGTTATGTTTTAGCGAACTTTCTGCGGCTTGCTTACACATAGCGCATTGCGAGTGCAGATTAGTGTTTACACAAAACATAAACATACACACAATTATAAAGGGTAAATATTTTTTAAAATTAAACATGGGTTTAATACATAAGTTGAACAAAGCCTTTAAATATTTTATTATTAGCGTCGCCAAGATTTAAAATATAAAAATAACTACCCGAAGGGAGTTTTTGAGAGCCTGTTTTATTTTCAACATTTGGTGTACCGTCCCAAGTATTATTATAGCCCTTCATAGTATAAATTAAATTGCCCCAACGGTTATAAATTAATAATTCATTGTTGGTGTATGCATCAATATTTTTTATTTCAAATACATCGTTATGCCCATCGCTATTTGGGGTTAAAACTTCGGGTATAAAAATATCACCTACATTAACCGTTATTATAGTTGATGCCGTATCGCTACAAGGCCCATTACTTGCAATTAATGTAACGCTATAATTACCCGAATTTACAAAAGCAGCAGCAGCATTATAAGATGTCGCTGTTGACCCGTTATTAAAATTCCAATAAAAAATATCGCTAGGAGTTACGCCCGTGCTGGTGTTATTAAAACTAACATTTAACGGCAAGTTGCCACTACTGGTGTTGCTATTAAAACTTGCTACTACATAATTGTTTTGAAGTATAACGGCTACTGCCGCACTAGTACACAAACCAACTGCACCTTGCGCATAATAAGTATAACTTCCTGCCGAAGTGGTGGTGGGGAAATAAACACCATTATTAATGGCTAAACTTTGTGTTAAGGCAGCATCGCTATACCACGTTACCGGAATACCACTTCCAAAATTTGCAGATACTTGTGTGGTATTGCCATTACAGCTTAGGCCGTTTGTTGCGCTTATAAAATTAGGCGCTGCATTTACCAATACGTTTACTGTTGCAGTTGTTTTACAGCCATTTGCACCAGTGCCACTTACCGTATAAACAGCGTTGTTTGTGGGCGAAACAACTATAGAGTTTGTGGCTGTACTGCCATTGCTCCAAATATAACTACTGGCTAAAACACCACTTGCAACTATTGAAAACGAACTACCCACACAAATTAATGGTGCCACATTGTTAAAACTTATGGTAGGGTTAGCAATAACCGAAACCGTTACGGGTGTTCTAATGCCTGCACAGGTAGCGGTGGTAGTTTGTATATAATAGCTAGTAGTTGTGGTTAATGTGGGTGTAACCAACGAGTTTGTGTTGGTTGATACTTGAGCGCCTGCCATTGGGGCATTCCACCAATCAAACTGAACAAAGCCTGTGGGCGATGTAATGGATAACGTTGCGGTATTACCCGAACAAATTGTGGCACCCAATGCAATAGGGGTTGCTTCGCCTAAAATAAAATAATATGGAGATAGTGTAGTTGGTATTGCAGATGTTATAAACCCATTATTACCACCAGCGGCAGGTGTTACGGTGTTTAAAACATAATTCCAATTAGCAGGTAACGAGCCTCTTATTGTGGATATAGCACACTCAGGCATACCCGCATTAAAATCCATACTTAAATTATAATTAAGGGTTAAACTACCTGTTGGTGCACCAACGTTGGGGCTAATACGCACTCGCCAATTGGCTTTGTGTGCTATGGCACTAATTGTATCGCCAATCATAGATAGGTTAGCCGCACCACCCGAACTATTTTGTTTGTAAACAATTGGCCTATATTTTACAGGCAATATGTTCATTGGCCCTACGGCAAAGGTGTAATTAGTAGCGGTTGCTATTACCTGCCTTCTTAATCGGCCTACTACAAAACTATTGGCAGAGTAACCCGTTAACGATGTGGCAGGATTAGTGTTATTAATATATAATTCATAAATGGTGCTTGGCGCAACCACGTTTTGATGGGTAAAAAATATTCCTTTTATTAAATCAGCAAAGTTGGTAACTTCAACTATTGATAGGGCATAAACATTACCCGTAGGTTTATTTACTCTAAAATTATACAGGGTGCTTGTGCTCATATCAATATCTTGATTAGCCCCACCATTTAATAACACAATGCCCGTACCCGCTAAGTAAGTACCGTTGTTTATAAAATTACCACCTACGTTTAGCGAAAAGGTTTGCGAACTCCAGTTTCCAGCAATAATATCAAAGTTGTTTAAAATTCGGGTGTTGGTTACCATATTTACAGTAAAGGTGGCGGGTTTGTTTACCCTCACGTTATAAAAATTACTGTTGTTGTTATCAACGTTTTCAGAGGTTAATCCGCAGGATGAAAACTCAAAATTTACCGTATTTGTGTTAGGGTTAAAGGTGCCATTATTTGTCCAATCGCCAGTAACGTAAAGGTTAGCGGTTTGATGTGATACCACAGCGCCAGGGTCTATAATAACGTGGTGTAGTATTAATGAGTTAGTGCCCGTAAGTATGGTTGCTGGGCCCACAAAACGCACATAAGCCGTAGGAAAACTGGTACAGTTTCTGTTAAACACGCCGTTATTGGTAAAATTCCCTCTTATTATAGTTTCAACAGGGTGGGCTGTAACACCAAAACCCGATGTACCATTAGTATTATCAACAATAATATTATAAAAGGTGGTAATGGATGCG
>JAYTRS010000313.1:0-4519 GCA_043746065.1 Bacteroidota bacterium
CATTATAAAATTCTTCGCCTGCTGGTGCTTGGTAGCTAAAGTTATACTCGCGCCCTGGCGGTAAAATGGTTGAAAAAGTTCCATTAACTAATTTTGGACGATAAGTTCCAACAATTTCACCAGTCTGCTTATCTTTAACCACAATCATTAACTCTTCTGGTAATTTTTCACCAGGTGCTGCTATAATTTGCCCTTTAAATAAGGCTAAAGGTTTTTCTTTTGCTTCAGGTATAGATACCATATAAATATCTTTTTCGCCAAAACCACCATCTTTGGCCGACGAAAAATAACCACGCTTACCATCTGGCGATGCAATATAAAAAACATCATCATCAGTAGTATTAATAGGGTATCCAATATTTGTTACATCGCTAAATTTATTATCTTCGTTTAAAATAGCAAACATAATATCAAAACCACCCATTGTTTTATGCCCTTTTGATGCAAAGAAAAAAGTAGTGCCATCTGGGTGAATAAATGCGCCGTCTTCATCGTACTCTGTATTAATAGTTGCACCCATATTTAAAGCCTTACTCCATTTACCATTTGGTAATTTTACACAACGGTAAATATCTCGCCCGCCAAAGCCACCTGGCCTATCACTTACAAAAAACAACAAGGTTTTATCGGCATTTAAACAGGCATGACTTTCCCAATATTTTGTGTTTACATCTGAGCCAAATTCTTTTAACGAACTCCAATCTTTACCATCGTAATTACTGTAATAAATATTACCACCCTGTCCATCACCATTATCGCGGTATAATATTAACGTTTGCCCATCGGGGGTTAGGTTAACCGAACCTTCCATACCACTGGTATTAATATTTGATGAAATAGGTTGTGGCGAGCCCCATTTACCCATTTCGTCTTTATACGAAACAACAACATCTTCATGATAATAACCAAAGCCATCTTTAATACCACCAGTTGTGTTTGGACGACGGGTGGTGTAAACCAACATACGCTCATCCGAACTAATAACGGGGCTATAATCAGGGTATTGGCTATTAATGCTATCACCAATGTTTGTAATTTGAATATTTATAGGGCTGGCAACCAACTCTTTTGCATAGGTAGCTGTTGCTTTACCTCTAGTAATTAGTTTTTGCCATTCTTTATCTTTTGCGCTTACCAATTTACCAAAATCGTCGTAAGCTTTAATAGCTTCATCAAACTTATAATTAATATGTAAGGCTTGGCCATAATAATAGTAAGCCAATGGAGCTGCTGCTTTTTCGGTATAATTATCGTTTTTATAGGTGTGCGAAATGTTAGTTACTGCTTTTGCTAAATGATATTCAGCTTTTGATTTTTGGTTTAGCGAATGTAAATAACATACGCCTAGTAAATAATTTACATTGGCAGAAGATGAGTCTATTTGATACGCCGCCTCAAAATTATCTAAAGCAACTAAAAAATTATCTTCAAGCAATAGGTAAGATCCCTCTTGAAAATATTCTTTATACGATGCCCCTGCTTTAACTTGTGCATAATTATTGAATGTGTATAGTGCCGACAGTAAAACTAATAACTTCTTCATTTTTTTGTTGAATTTAATAAGATAGCAAAATTATAATTATATTTTTAAAAATAGCAGGTTTATACAATTATTATCGGCTTTTATCGATAAATAGTGCTTATTTATCCTAAATCGATTAATACGCAAATAGCCCCTTTATTTTTTTATCTTTGCCGCCAAATTACATTTAAAATGACTTTTGCCGAAGAAATAAATCGCCGCCGAACCTTTGCTATTATTGCTCACCCCGATGCTGGTAAAACTACTCTTACCGAAAAATTATTACTATTTGGTGGTGCTATACAAAGCGCAGGGGCTGTAAAATCTAACAAAATTAAAAAAGCAACTACCAGCGATTTTATGGAAATTGAGAAACAACGCGGTATTTCGGTTTCTACATCGGTAATGGCGTTTGATTATAAAAATTATAAAGTAAATATTTTAGATACACCCGGTCACGAAGATTTTGCAGAAGATACTTACCGAACACTTAGCGCTGTAGATAGCGTTATAATGGTAATTGATTGCGTAAAAGGCGTTGAACCCCAAACCCGCAAACTGTTAGAAGTGTGCCGAATGCGCAATACGCCTGTAATTGTATTTATTAATAAAATGGATAGAGAGGGGCAAAACCCTTTTGATTTATTAGATGAAATTGAAAAAGAATTAAAAATAAAAGTTAGACCGCTTACTTGGCCCATTGGTATTGGTAAATCGTTTAAAGGCGTGTATAATCTTACCGACAAATCGTTAAATCTTTTTACGGGCGATAGCAAAACTACGGTTGAAGAACGACTAAAATTTACAAACATTAACGATTCACAAATTGACAAATTAATTACACCAGACTTTGCTGAACAATTACGTGCCGACGTAGATTTAATTGATGGTGTTTACGATACCTTAGATACTCAGAAATATTTAAACGGACAAATTAGTCCGGTATTTTTTGGCAGCGCTGTAAATAATTTTGGCGTAAACGAATTGTTAGATTGTTTTGTAGAAATTGCTCCTGGACCAAAAGAGCGCGATACTGATAACGGAATTGTAAAACCCGACGATAAAAAATTTAGTGGCTTTGTATTTAAAATACATGCTAACCTAGACCCCAAGCACCGCGACCGTATTGCGTTTTTACGTATTTGCAGCGGTACTTTTGAACGTAATAAATATTACCACCATGTGCGCGATAAAAAAGAATTACGATTTAGTAACCCAACCGCCTTTATGGCACAGCAAAAATCGGTAATTGACGAGGCTTTTCCAGGCGATGTAATTGGTTTGTACGATGCTGGAAATTTTAAAATTGGCGATACTTTAACCGAAGGTGCTAACTTTCAGTTTAAAGGCATACCCAGCTTTTCTCCCGAATTATTTAGGTATGTAAACAATACCGACCCAATGAAAACTAAACAGCTGGCTAAAGGTTTAGAGCAATTAACAGACGAAGGTGTAGCACAATTATTTACACGTAAAGTAGATGGACGTAAAGTAATTGGCACTGTTGGCGCTTTACAATTTGAAGTTATACAACACCGCCTAAAAGCCGAATATAATGCCAGCGCAACGTTTGACCAAGTAACTCTATATAAAGCACTTTGGATTAGTTGCCCTGATAGAAAAAAACTAGAAGCGTTTATGCAAGATAGAAACGCACATATAGCTTTAGATAAAGAAGAAAGACCCGTTTTTTTAGCTGAAAGTGCTTGGCTATTACAAATGGCACAAGAAAAATTTCCTGATATTGAATTTCATGTAAAAAGTGAATTTTAAATACCAATCACTTTGTCATTATAACATGGTTATTTTTACTTTAGGTATATTTTTAACTTTATACTTCAGTTATAAAAAATAATTTTAAAGTAAATCTGTAATCTCTTTGCTTAAAGGATCAACCTTGCTTGAGAAAAACTTTACAATTTTTCCGTTTTCATCAATTAAATATTTACAAAAATTCCAGTTGGGAGCATCGTTACAAGTCCCATTTAAATCTTTAGTACTTAAAAACTTATACAAATCATGCATATCATTACCCTTAACACTAATTTTTTCCATCATTTGAAAGGTAACACCATAATTTTTAGTACAAAAGGTTTTAATTTCGGTACCAGTTCCAGGCTCTTGTCCACCAAAATTATTTGCCGGAAAGCCCAATAACACTAATTTACTACCATATTTTTCGTGCAATGCTTGCAAGTTTTTATATTGTGGTGTAAAGCCACACTCACTAGCGCAGTTAATTATTAATATTTTTTTACCTTTAAACATACTTAGGCTTAGTTCTTGGCCTTCAATAGTTTTTAATTTAAAATCGTAAATACTTTTTTCATTTAAAATTACAGGTTTTACTTTTTTAAAACCTGTACTTGCTACTGATAATAATGCTAAGGCCGAAATAAAAATTGGGCTAAATAGTTTTACAAAAAATCTTTTCATGTTTAATATTTAATTTAATAACACTAAATTAGTATAAATGTTTAACACTAACTAATTATGCAAGCAAATAAAATAATAAATACAATGATAAATAATGATTTTTTTAGCCAATGGTTGGGTATTAAAATTATTGAAGCCAGTGAGGGATATTGTAAATTAAGTTTAACAATAAAAAAACAAATGTTAAATGGTTTTGGCAACGTTCACGGCGGCATTACATATTCTCTGGCTGATAGTGCTTTAGCATTTGCTAGCAATAGTAAAGGGCAAAAAAGTGTAAGTATTGAAACCAATATCTCGCATATTTTACCTTTAAAATTAGATGATGAAATTATTGCCGAATGTAGTTGCCAAACCGAAACAACTAAATTAGGGCACTATAACGTGGTTGTTACTTTATTAAATAATCCTACACAAATAGTAGCATTATTTAAGGGTACTGTTTACAAAACAAGTAAACTTTGGGAAGCTTAAAAAAATTACAAACCTGTATATTTTCTAAACAACTTAATAGCTAGGGCTAATAAAATTATACCAAATACTTTTTTAAGTATGGCTATA
>JAYTRS010000314.1:0-4516 GCA_043746065.1 Bacteroidota bacterium
ACCGCCCTAGGTTATAAATTAGTTTATACTCTGCAAGATAAAGAAGTGCGTATTTTAACTATAGGTTTATTTTTAGGATTAATGACCTATTTTGTTCATGGCTTTATAAATAATTTTTTAGATACTGATAAACTATCGCTACCATTTTGGGCTTTTTTAGCCGCTTTAGTGAGTATAGATTTATATTATAATAAAAAAAATATTACTTTAGTAACATAAATAATCAAAAATAAACAATTAAAAAAACAACCGTATGAATTTATTAGCAGTTTTAGTTGCAGCATTAGTCCCATTAATAGTGGGCTTTATTTGGTACAACCCAAAAGTATTTGGCAACGCCTGGATGAAAGCCACAGGCATTACCCCCGACAAAGAAAAACAAAACAACATGCTTTTAATTTTTGGTATAACCTTTGTGCTTAGCTTTATATTAGCATTTGCTATGCAATTTTTGGTAATACATCAAGCGCATGTAACATCGTTATTTTTTAAACAACCTATTGATGATGCCACAACCGAAATGGGCACTTTGTACCAAAGTATTATGCAAAAATTAGGCACCAGCTATCGCACCTTTAAGCATGGCGCTTTGCATGGCACAATTAGCGGTTTTATGATTGGTTTACCACTTATAGGCGTAAATGCTTTGTTTGAGCGCCGCGGCTTTAAATACATTGCCATTAGCGTAGGCTATTGGATGCTTTGTATGGGTTTAATGGGCGGTATAGTTAGCGCTTGGATGTAATAGAAACTAATCCGTAGTATTTTATTAAAAGGAGATAATTTAATTTGTCTCCTTTTTTAGTTGGTATAAAACACAAATGTTAAAACTTATCACTTCACTCAATAAAACTATTCGCTCACTCATTTATATTAAAAAAAGCTAAAATATGTAACTTTTTACCCAACCCTTCATAATAGCTATTGCGTATAATATACAAAACGCAACAGTTATGAGACAACTAAAAATAACCAAACAAATTACAAATCGCGAAACCGCTTCGTTAGATATGTATTTAGCCGATATTGGCCGTGTAGAATTAATTACTGCTGAAGAAGAAGTAATTTTAGCACAAAAAATACGTAATAAAGATCAACAGGCATTAGATAAATTAGTAAAAGCCAATCTTCGCTTTGTAGTATCCGTAAGTAAACAATACCAAAATCAAGGCTTAAGTCTTCCTGATTTAATAAATGAAGGTAACTTAGGTTTAATAAAAGCGGCACAACGTTTTGACGAAACCCGTGGCTTTAAATTTATTAGTTATGCCGTTTGGTGGATTCGCCAATCTATACTCCAAGCATTAGCAGAGCAAAGCCGTATTGTGCGTTTACCTTTAAATAAAATTGGCGCTATTAATAAAATAAACAAAACCTTTGGTAAGTTAGAGCAAGATTTAGAACGTGAACCAAGTTACGACGAGTTGGGCGAACTATTAGAAATGCTACCACAAGAAATACAAGAAACAATGCGTAACAATAGCCGCCATATTAGTATGGATGCACCTTTAAGTATGGCCGAAGACGGTGGAAACTTATATGATTTAATGACTAACCATGATGCCCTGAGCCCCGAAAAAGAATTAATGGGACAAAGTTTACAAATGGAAATTTTACGCTCTTTATCAACCTTAACAGAAAGAGAAGCCGAAGTTGTAAAATTATTTTTTGGTATTGGTGGCACTCATGCTCATTCATTAGAAGAAATAGGCGAAAAATTTGATTTAACTCGCGAACGTGTTCGTCAAATAAAAGAAAAAGCAGTACGCGGCTTAAAACGTGGTTCGCGCAGTAGACTTTTAAAAGCTTATTTGGGTTAATTTTAAATTGAAAATGTAAAAAATTGCTTTTATTACATTTTATATTTTCCATTTTTTAATATAACTTTGTCCTGTGAAAATTGAAAAAGAAGAAATCGTATTTGCCAATATTGAAAGAAACCCTTTGGTACTTGTAATATCCTTATTAATTAGTGCAGGATTTATTTACTTAACCTATATTTCTATTTTTAATAAAGAGGCCTTTGAAGTAAAACCCATGGGCTTTTTTTTATTTGTGCCTACGCTGTTTGCCTGTTTTCAAACGCTATGGTTTATTGTAAACCCCTTTGGTATTGTGTACGAAGATAGATTTGAAATTAAAAAATCATTCTTTAACCTAAAGCAATGGTATTTTATTGATATTAAAAAAATAGGCTCTATTAAAAATACAGGTTTTAGTATTACTTATAACGATAATGAGGTGGAGCGTTTAAATTTAGTTGGCATAAAACCAGCACATAAAATAATTATGCAACAATGGTTTGCCAAGCAAGTAGATTTAAGCTTACAAAAACGATTAGCAAATTCTTAAAAGCCGTTTAAAAACGCTAAGCACCAATTTTTAAAAGCAATACCTACATTAAGTTAGGCTTAATTTCACTAAATTTGTAATGCTATGCTTAAAAAGTATTTTATAGTTTTTTTATTTTTTTTCTCAAAAATAATTTCAGCACAATTATTAGTTGCTCGCGATACTATTACTGTTATTGAAAATAATTATACTTTAAAAATGCCTTGGGCAAACGGCATTAATTATAGTAACGTTTCAAATATTGATTTAAATTTTGATGGTGTAAAAGATATTGTAGTGTTTGATAAAGCTAACCAATTTGCTATAGGTCGTTTTAGATGTTTTATAAAAACAGGTATTGCAGGTGCCGCAACCTATAGTGTTAATCCCGATTTAAGTTACAACTTTCCTACAATAAATGATTGGGCTATTTTTTTAGATTATAATTGCGATGGTAAAGAAGATATTTTTTGCTCAACAACTGGTGGTATACAGGTGTATAAAAATGTTAGTACTCCTACTTTAGGTATAAGTTTTCAATTAGAAAAAAATTTATTGTATACCGATTACGATCCCTCTGCCGGTGTATCACTGGCAAATTTATATGTAAGCTCAGTAGGTGTGCCAGGTATTATTGATATGGATAATGATGGCGATTTGGATATTTTAACCTTTAATGTGGGTGGCTATCAAATAGAGTATCATAAAAATATGAGTAAAGAATTGTATAATAATTGCGATAGCTTAGTGTTTGAATATGCTACAGGCTGTTGGGGGAAAATTTACGAAAATAATTGTTCGGTTTTATTTAATCAAAACTGTTCGTTTAAACCCTTGCAAAATAATTATACAATCAACAATAATCAATTACATTCGGGCTCTTGCTTAACGTGTTTAGATACTGATGGTGATGGCGATAAAGATGTTATTATGGGCGATATTAGTTGCAACGTAGTACAATATTTAAAAAATACAGGTAGTGTAACAAATGCCCTGGTGGTAGATACCACAAAGCTTTATCCAACTGCGGTTACGCAAATAAAAATAAATAATTTTCCCTGCACGTATAATGTGGATGTAGATGGCGATACTAAAAAAGATTTAATAGCTACGCCAAATGCCTTTGGTAGCCATAATTATAAAAGCCTTTGGTATTATAAAAATGCAAGCACAACCAATACTGTAAATTTTAATTTTGTAAAAGATAATTTTTTGCAAGATGAAATGATTGAAGTTGGCCAAAACTCTTACCCTGTTTTATTTGATTATAATGCCGATGGTAAAAAAGATTTGTTAATAGGCACGTTTGGATATTATAGTGGTACTTCCTTATCAGCCCAATTAACTTTATACAAAAACATTGGTACTTTAGCGCAGCCCTCATATTCATTAATTACTCGCAATTTAGGTAACATAAGCGCACAAGCTTTAACCAATGTAATGCCCACCGTGGGCGATATCGATGGCGATGGCGATACCGATATTTTAATTGGTACAGCGTACGGTCAAATACATTGGTTGGTAAATACCGCAGGTGCTGGTAATCCTTGTAATTTTAGCAGCTTTTTAAATACCCCTTTTACATTTACAACAAATTCAGGTAGTGCCGCCCCACAATTATTTGATATTAATACCGATGGAAAATTAGATTTATTAATTGGCACCAAAAATGGTAAAATTGCATATTATCAAAATGTGGGTACTACCACAAGCCCCAGTTTTACACTAATAACAAATAACTTTGGTAACATAAATGTTACAACTAATACCAGTCAGTTTGGTACCGATGCCTACGCCACACCATTTTTTTATACCGATGCTGGTATTACAAAAGTGTTAGTAGGCTCAGTAAGTGGGCAAATTTTTCAATATCAAGTGCCAGCAGTAATTACAAACTCCTGTACTTTAATTTCAAACAATGTAAATGCTTGGTTAGAAGGCGGGCAAAGTACCATATACTTTGAAGATGTAAATAACGATGGTAAACGCGATGCCTTTTTAGGTAACGCTTCTGGCGGATTAAGTTTTTTTTCATCTAAATCGCCGTATGTTGGTTTAACGGAATTAACAAATGATAAGCTAATGGAACAAATTATTTTATTTCCAAACCCAACTGCAAACCAAATTACCTTAGCGATAAATAAAATAGATTTTGAAAGTGCAATAATTATTTTTTACGATCTGT
>JAYTRS010000315.1:0-4515 GCA_043746065.1 Bacteroidota bacterium
TTTAAATCTACCATCGTATTTTTTTAAAATGGTATTTTTAGTTGATAAATATAAAGGCCATTTTTTATTTAATGCCACGTTAAAGCAACTGTGCGCAAAACCACGAATACTCTCTTCCACATTATACATACCCATTGCTACACCTGGGCCTTTAAAATTAAATATTTCGTGTTCAATTTCTTTACCATCATCGCCTACAAATTTCATAGTTAATTTACCTTTGCCGGGTACTACAAAATCAGTTGCTTTGTATTGGTCTCCAAAAGCATGGCGACCAACAATTATAGGCGAAGTCCAGTTACTAACTAAACGTGGTACATTTTTACACACAATGGGTTCTCTAAAAACAGTACCATCTAAAATATTGCGAATAGTACCGTTAGGGCTTTTCCACATTTGTTTTAAATTAAACTCTTTTACACGTTGTTCATCGGGCGTAATAGTAGCACATTTAATACCTACTTGGTATTTTTTAATAGCTTCGGCCGCATCAATAGTAACTTGGTCGTTGGTTTCATCACGGTATTCCATACCCAAATCGTAGTACTTTATATCAATATCTAAATAAGGTACAATTAATTTATCTTTAATAAATTTCCAAATAATGCGGGTCATTTCATCACCGTCTAATTCTACTACTGGGTTAGCTACTTTAATTTTGCTCATATTATGCTGGGGTTATAATTTTTAATTAAGTTACAAATTTATAAAAGTAAAGCAAACCGCAACGTTTTGTGAATAAATTATTTTTTGCTCTGAAAACTACTTGTTGTGGCTTAATTTGCTTTCTTGATAAAGAATAAAGTAGGAGAGAATTTATAGAGAAAAATTGTAAAAATGAATTATTCTTTCACAATTTTTTTTATAGTCACAACTTTATCCCCCTGCAACACTTTTAAAAAATACATTCCACTTTTTAATTGTTGAATGTTAAATGATGAGTGTTGATTAACTACTTTTTCATCTATTAAAGTATGCCCAAGCGCGTTTTGTAACTGAATTTTGTTGTCTGTCACCCTGAGCGGAGTTGAAGGGTCAAGTTCGATATTTAACATTTCCTTAGCAGGGTTAGGATAAAGCTTTATTTGATAATTATTTGCACTAAACTCCTCAAAACCTGTTACAAAAAAAAGGCAACCGTTGGTATTTCCTGGCCCGCACAAAGGTGTGTTTGAGTAAGAATTCATTGCTGGTAGAACGTAGTTTGGAAGACAATTGTATGGGTTAACATTTATACCTATGACGGCAATTGAATTTGGAAATGTAGGAAAGCAACTAATATTATTATTATAACAATAAAAATTAACAAGAGAAGGAGGTAGAACTGGCAGATTAGACAAAGAATTAAGACTACAATCTAAATATTGTAATGAATTTGGTAATGTGGGAAGAGAGGTAATTGAATTATTACTACAACTTAAATGTTGTAATGTATTTGGTAATGCAGGAAGATTGTTTAAAGAATTAATGTGACAGTCTAAATATTTCAATGAATTAGGCAGAGTAGGAAGGCTAGTTAAGGAATTTTGCTCACAATATAATATTTGCAATGAATTAGGTAGAATAGGAAGGCTGGTTAAGAAATTATAATCACAATATAAAACAGTAAGTGAAGTGAAATATTGCACTCCATTTAGATTTGAAATACCTAAATTTTGAACAATTATAGTTTGCGTCCCCACAGTAACCAACGTACTTGTAATGTTTAAAGAAGTCCCACTCATAGCGCTTGGTACTAATCCTTGCAAATAGCTGGCAAAATTAGCATCTGGTATATTTACCCAAGTTTGTGCATTGGTTTTGGTAAGGTAAATAAACGCAAGCAGTAGTATTAATTTTTTCATTGCCAATATTTTAGTTAAAGTTAAATTTTTTTTTGTAAATCCTCAAAATAATCCTATATTTACACCCTATTTAAAATTAATTACAATGTATTTAACATCAGAAATAAAAAAAGACATTTTTAAAAAACACGGTGGAACTGAAAAAAACACTGGTAGTTCAGAGTCGCAAGTTGCATTATTTACGCTTAGAATTGACCATTTAACGGGTCATTTAAAAGCTAATAAAAAAGATTTTGGTACCCAACGTTCGTTATTAAACTTAGTTGGTAAGCGCCGTGCTTTATTAGATTATTTAAAACGTACCGATTTAATGCGCTACCGTGCAATAATCAAAACATTAGATATCCGTAAATAATTTATAGGATGTAAAAATTAAACTGAGGCAATCTGACATAATCGGATTGCCTTTTGTTTTGTAAACACACAATTATTAAACAAATATAAACCCGTACCAAAAACGTTGGTACATAAAACAAAAACAGATGTCACAAATAGGAGTAACACACAGTTTTGATAGCGGCGATGGTCGTATCATTACATTAGAAACAGGCAAATTAGCCAAACAAGCCGATGGCTCAGTAGTTGTAAAAATAGGTAACACTATGATTTTAGCAACCATTGTAAGTAATAAAGATGCCAAAGAAGGCGTAGATTTTTTACCATTAACAGTTGATTATCAAGAAAAATATGCTTCGGCAGGTCGCTTTCCGGGTGGATTTTTTAAACGCGAAGCCAAATTATCAGATTATGAAGTTTTAATATCTCGTATTGTCGATCGCGCTATGCGTCCGCAATTTCCTGATGATTATCATGCAGATACACAATTAATGTTATCGTTAATTTCAAGCGATGGTGATACTATGCCCGATGCCTTAGTAGGTTTAGCAGCAAGTGCAGCCATTGCTGTAAGCGATATACCATTTAACGGCCCCATTAGCGAAGTGCGTGTTGGTAAAATTGATGGCAAATTAGTTTTAAACCCAACCAAATCGCAATTAGTAGGCTCAACCATTGATATGATTGTGGCGGGTAGTGCAACGGATATTGCCATGGTAGAAGGCGAAATGAGCGAAGTTAGCGAAGCAGAAATGTTAGAAGCTATTAAGTTTGGACACGAAGCCATTAAAATTCAAATTAAAGCCATTAACGAATTTGCAATTAAAGCCGGTTTAAAACCAAAACGCGAATATTGCCACGAAAAAAATGATGCGGACTTAAAAGCAAAAGTTCATAAAGAAACATACGATGCCGTTTATGCCGCCGCTAAAAAATTAGATGCTAATAAAAATAATCGCAAAGCTAACTTTAAAGCACCTTTAGAAGAATTTAAAAAACAATATTCGCCCGAAGAGTTAAAAGAAAAAGAAGCCTTAATAAATAAATATTACCACGATGTGGAGTACGATGCGGTGCGCCGTATGGCCATTGACGAAAAAGTACGTTTAGATGGTCGTAAAACCACTGATATTCGTGCTATTTGGGCCGAAGTAGGTTATTTACCTTCGCCACACGGTAGCGCAGTATTTACCCGCGGCGAAACCCAATCGTTAACCACCGTTACCTTAGGCACACCCCGCGATACACTGATGATTGACGGAGCGTTTAACAAAGGCGAAGATAAATTTATATTGCATTATAACTTCCCGGGCTTTAGTACTGGCGAAGCAAAACCTAACCGTGGCGTTGGCCGCCGCGAGGTTGGCCATGGTAACTTAGCATTACGTGCTTTAAAGCGTGTAGTACCTACGGATAGTGGTTATGTAATTAGAGTAGTAAGCGATATTTTAGAAAGTAACGGCAGTAGCTCAATGGCTACCGTTTGTGCAGGTACACTAGCCTTAATGGATGCTGGTATTAAAATTAGAAAGCCAGTAGCAGGTATTGCCATGGGTTTAATTACCGACGAAAAAGGCGATTACGCTATTTTATCAGATATTTTAGGTGATGAAGATCATTTAGGAGATATGGATTTTAAAGTATGTGGTACCAAAGATGGTATTACAGCCGTACAAATGGATTTAAAAGTAAATGGCTTACCTTACGAAGTAATGGAAAAAGCAATGGAACAAGCCAAAGCAGGCCGTTTACACATTATGACCGAAATGTTAAAAGCATTACCAGAAGTACGCGAAGATTATAAAGAACACGCTCCTCGTTTTGAAAAAATTATTATACCGCAAGAATTTATTGGCGCCATAATAGGACCTGGCGGTAAAGTAATACAAGAAATGCAAAAACAAACCAATACTACTATTGTAATAAACGAAGTAGATAAAACAGGTGTTGTTGAAATTTTTGGTACTAATGCTACAGATGTAAAAGCAGCATTGGCTAGAATTAAAGGAATAGTTGCCGTGCCCGAAGTAGGCGATATTTACGAAGCAAAAGTAAAAACAATTATGCCTTATGGTGCATTTGTTGAAATTATGCCAGGTAAAGATGGTTTATTACACGTAAGCGAATACGATTGGCACCGTATTGAAACTTTAGAAGGACTTTTAAAAGAAGGCGATATTGTTAAAGTTAAATACGTAGGCGACGACCCTAAAACTAAAAAAATTAAACTTAGCCGTAAAGCTTTAATACCAAAGCCCGAGGGCACAGAAAAAGAATAGTAGTTTAAAATTTAAGAAGGGAGTTGGTTTAGCCAACTCCCTTTTTTTAGTTTAAA
>JAYTRS010000316.1:0-13551 GCA_043746065.1 Bacteroidota bacterium
ACCATTGAAGCTAAAATTTTAGCTAACGAGCGCGAACGCAAAGAGCTTTCGGGCATTCAAAAACTAGCACGCGAACGTGCAAAAAAATCATCGTTACACAATAAAAAGTTACGCGATTGCCGCACCCACTTAGATGACATTAAGGATGTCCGCCGTTTAGAAACTACTTTGTTTATTTGTGAGGGCGATTCGGCAAGTGGCTCTATTACTAAAACACGCGATGTTAATACACAAGCTGTGTTTAGTTTAAAGGGTAAGCCCTTAAATTGTTTTGGTTTAGGTAAAAAAATAGTTTACGAAAACGAAGAGTTTAATTTACTACAAGCCGCTTTAAACATTGAAGATAATTTAGATGAGTTACGTTATAATAATGTAGTGATAGCAACCGATGCCGATGTAGATGGGATGCACATTCGTTTATTATTATTAACCTTCTTTTTACAATTTTTTCCCGATTTAGTTAAAAATAATCACGTAAAAATATTACAAACACCTTTGTTTAGAGTGCGTAATAAAAAAGAAACCGCTTATTGTTATAGTGATGAGGAACGTAAAGCTGCCATTGCCAAACTAGGGCCAAAGCCCGAAATTACACGCTTTAAAGGCTTGGGAGAAATTAGCCCCGATGAGTTTAAACACTTTATTGGAAAAGATATTCGTTTAGAGCCAGTGTTACTCGACCAAAAAGCAAGTATTCAAGAATTGTTAAATTATTACATGGGCAAAAACACACCCGATAGACAAGAATTTATTATTGAAAACTTGCGTGTTGAAAAGGATGTAGAAGAGGAATTGTTAAAATAAATATAAACCAGCCATTCTTCCGCTTATACCAAAATACTTGAATTATAATCCCTATTACATTATATTTACATTCTAAATTTTAAATTATTACTAAAAACTATAAAAATGAAAAAAGTCATTTTATCATTAGCAATTGTTATTTCAATTTTAACTGTTGCAAACGCTCAAAAGCAAATGCCTGGCTTAAGCAAAACAAACACTACTTATCCTGTACCTGTTTTTATTGACGAAGTAAAAAAAACAGGGAATGATATAGTAATACCTTACAAACGTTATAAATTAAGTAATGGCCTAACTATTTTAATTCACGAAGATCATAGCGACCCTATTTGTTATGTTGATGTGACTTACCATGTGGGTAGCGCCCGCGAACAACAAGGCCGTAGTGGTTTTGCTCACTTTTTTGAACACATGATGTTTCAAGGCTCAAAAAATGTAGCTGACGAACAACATTTTAAAATAATTACCGAAGCTGGCGGTACATTAAACGGGACAACTAATACCGATAGAACTAATTATTTTGAAACTGTACCAAGTAATCAATTAGAAAAAATGTTATGGTTAGAATCTGATCGTATGGGCTTTTTATTAGATTCGGTTACACAAAAAAAGTTTGAAGTTCAACGCGCTACTGTTAAAAACGAGCGTGGACAAAATTATGATAACAAACCTTATGGTTTAATTTTTGAAAAAATTGGCGAAGCGTTATATCCAAAAGGACATCCTTATAGCTGGAGCACCATTGGCTATTTAGTAGATTTAGATAGAGTGGATGTAAATGACTTAAAGCGTTTTTATATGCGTTGGTATGGGCCAAATAATGCAGTATTAACAGTTGCTGGCGATGTAAACGTTGACGAAGTTTTAATAATGGCTCAAAAATATTTTGGAAGCATAAATGTAGGTAAAGATGTAAAATTACAAACCGTTAATACTGTTACCTTAACCGAAAACCGTTATTTATCTTACGAAGACAATGTTAAATTTCCACAATTATCAGTTGTTTTTCCTTCTGCAAAAGTTAATACTAAAGATGATGCTGCGTTAAATGTGCTATCTACTATACTTTCTGGCAATCAAGGCTCGCCCTTATACAAAGCTTTTATCGAAAGTAAAAAAGCAGTAAACGCTCAGTGTTTTCAATACTCACGAGAATTAGCTGGACAATTTCATTTTTCTATTAGAGCAAATGCTGGTGGTAATTTAGCAGAAATGGAAGCATTATTAAAAACTACATTAAACAATTGGGAAAAAATTGGCGTAACAGATGATGATTTAGTAAAGTATAAAGCTCAATACCAATCGCAAATTTTAAATGCATTAAGTACCGTACAAGGTAAAGGCGCCACCTTAGCCTCAAATTACACATTAGCCGGAGACGCAAATTTTATTAAAAAAGAAATTGCAAAGTATATGACACTTACAAAGGCAGATGTGATGAGTGCTTACACTACCTATTTTAAAAATAAATCATCGGTTGTTTTAAGTTGTGTACCTAAAGGTAAAACAGATTTAATTGCAAAAACAGATAATTGGAAAATGTACGAACGTACCATTGAAACCGAAAGCAACGAATATAAAAATTTAACTTATACTGAAGCTAAAGATAATTTTAATCGTGGCATTATGCCACAAGCTAAAGCAGCTAAACCCGTACCTGTGCCTAATTTTTATCTTGCCCGCGCAGCAAATAATGTAGTGCCTTTAATTGGTGTAACCGAAACCGAATTACCAAAAGTAAATATTTTATTAAGTTTTAAAATAGGGCATAGATACGAGCCTCAAGCAAAATCGGGTGTGGCTTATTTATTAGGCACCATGTTACAGCAAAGTACTTTAAAAACCAAAGCCGAAGAAATTGAAAATAAACTAGATAGATTAGGCTCTTCTATATCTATAAATACTGGTGATGAGGATATGAATGTATATATTGAATCAACAAGCAAAAATATTTCGGCTACACTAAAAATTGTTGAAGAAAGTATGTTTGAACCAAAATTTGATACTGAAGAATTTGAAATAGAAAAAAAGCAGTTGTTAGATAATATTACTCAGCGCGTAACAAACGCAAATGCGTTAGCCGATTTAACGTATCGTAAATTATTATATGGCACAAATCATACAATGAGTTTCCCAACGAGTGGCACAGCCGAAACCGTAAATTCAATTACAATTGATGATGTAAAAAATTATTATAAAAACTTAAACGCGTTAAATATGTCTATCTCCGTGACAGGAGATGTTACTGAGGCTACTATTTTAAAAGAACTAGCGTTTTTATCAAAATTAAAAAGCGAAAAAACAACCCCACCAATCGAACCCGAAATACCTAAAATTGAAAAAACAAAAATTTATTTTGTAGATAAAAAAAATGCAGCGCAAAGCGAAATTAGAATTGGTTACATTGCTCTGCCTTATCAACCAATGGGCGATTATTACAAAGCTCTAATTATGAACTATAGTTTTGGTGGCGCATTTAATAGTCGCGTAAATTTTTTATTGCGTGAGGTAAAAGGCTGGACGTATGGTGTAAGAAGTGGTTTTAGCGGCAGTAAATATGCAGGTGCTTACACACTAAGTGGTGGCTTTAAAGCCAATACAACAGATAGCACATTAGTGGAAGTATTAAAAGAATTTAAAAACTATACCGAAAATGGTATAACTGATGATGAATTAACCTTTACAAAAAATGCTATTGCGCAAAGCGATGCATTAAAATACGAAAGCGCAGCTCAAAAATTAGGATTTATTTCGCGTGTGTTAGATTATAATTTACCTAAAGATTATGTGGCAAAACAAACCGAAATGCTTAATGCCATTAAAAAAGATGAAATAAATGCATTAGCAAAAAAATATTTGCCTTATTACAACATGGTAATTGTTATTGTAGGCGATAAAGCCACTAATTTAGATAAAATTAAAAAGCTAGGCTTAGAGGTTATTGAAGTAGAAGCAAAATAAATTACACTAAAATGAAAAAAGTACTAGTTTTAGTATGTTTAATTATTTATTTGGTAAATTGTACAAGTTCTAAAAAATTAACTACTAATTTATCTGATAGCTATTTGCCTACTCAAAAAGAATTAACTGTAGCGCAAAAAACAAATACAAATATAACCTTAGCCGATTTAAAAAATGGGCATGCTATTTATTTTAATCAATGTATAGAGTGCCATAAAGCTTATGATATTCCAAAATTTAGTGAACGAAAATGGAAACACGAAATTGATGATATGAGTCCAAAAGCTAATTTAACCGATGCTCAAAAAATATTACTTAGCAATTATGTTTTATCGTTTCGCGAAGCAAACACAGTAGTTGTTAAGTAACGTTTAGTTTTAAATTTAAGGCATTTCGCAGCAACCTACTCTTTTTCCCAAGTAGCTGCTTGCTTGCGCGAAAAGCGAATACCAAGCATTACCTCATGCGTACCTGTACTATATTTTTTAATATTAGTAGTAGTAATATCGTAAGAGTAACCTATTAATAAATAGTTTTTATAAAAATAACCTATTAATGCTGTAAAAGCATCATTATGACGGTAAGCGCCACCTAACCAAATTTGTTCTTTATAAATAACACGCAAACCTGCGTCAATTTTTGGTGGTGCTGGTATTTCGTATTTTACTAAAAACGAAGGTTCTATTTTAAAATCATCGCCCAAATTAAATTTATAAGCCCCATTAAAATTAAAGTGATTTACTATTCTACTATTTTTGCCAGCGCCTGCATATAAGGCAATTGGGGCTTGATACAATTGTGGTATAGCGATGCCAAAATAAAATTTATCTTTTTTATGAAAATAAACGCCTGCACCAAAATCGGGTACATAAGTTGTTTGGTAAGTCCCCAAAAGATTTTGGTCTCCATCATCGTGTAAAATTAATTTACTGCCATCAATACCCCATTGTAAAATACCTGCGCTTAAACCCATCGATAAAAACATATCTTTTTTTAGTTTTAAATGGTACGCGTAACTAAAATTTAATCCTGTTCTTCGGGTAGGGCCTACAATATCTGTATATAAATTCATGCCTAAGCCCATGTTTTTTGCTTTAATGGGGCCATGTGCGGTAAACATATACGTTCTGGGTGCATCGGTAATGCCTATCCATTGGTACCGGCTGTTCGATCGCACATCCGCATAATCATCTTTTCCTGCAACGGCTGGGTTAATAGCCATCTCGTTAAGCATATACTGCGTGTATTGTGGCAATTGCTGTGCAAAGCCACAAACCGTTAGTGTACTAAACAACCATATATAATATTTTTTTATTTTCATTATCTAAATATGGTTAATGGTCCAGTATAGGCTTTTAGGTATGCCGGATGATTTAAATTAATTATATAATAATATGTTCCAACAGGTAAATCTTTACCCTTGTATTGCCCATTAAATGGAACTGCATAGCCTTTCGAATAAAATAGTTGCTCGCCCCAACGGTTATAAACCTCAACCGTATTATCTGGAAACTGCTCAATATTATCTAATAGCCATTTATCATTTTTTGAATCGCCGTTAGGACTAAAGCCATTTGGTATTATTATTTCGGGATAAAGTAATACTTGCATGGTATCGCTAGCCATACAGCCATTCATATCTGTTACAGTTACTGTATAAGTAGTGTTTACTGTGTTTGATGCCGTTGGGTTTGGTATACTCCCGTTATCTAAGCTAAACGATGGACTCCATGTAAAGGTAATACCTGTAGGCGAGGTAGGACTGCCACCAATAGTAACTGTTGAAAATACAGGAATAGTGTAGCTTGGTCCTGCATCAACTAATGGTAAAGCATATATGTTTACAACTACCGTATCAAACGCAACACACGTTGACACCGACGAAACCGTTTGCAATACAAAGGTAGATGTCCCAACAGCATTAGGAACAACAAGCGTTGATGTATTGGCTATAGGATTAATATTATTTGGTAACAAATACCAATTATAGGTTACTGCACCTGTAGAATTTGTACCCGTTAGTATTACCAAAGAAGTTGGGCAAACAGTAGCGTCAGGCCCTGCATTAGCGGTAATGCTGATGGTAGGAACAATATTAAAGGTATTAGTTACTATACAACCCCTAGTATCTGCTAAGTTTAACGAGTAAGTACCCGATAAAACATTTGTTATGTTTTGATTTGTTGACGTAAATGCTGCTGGTCCGCTCCAAGTATATGTAAATGCAGGGCTTCCACCCGAAACTGTTAAACTAGCGCTACCATCGGCAACGGTACTACATGATGAGTTAATAAGCGTTGGTGTTACTACAATTAACGGTGGATTGGTTAATATAACCGTTTCAGTTACAATACAACCTTTATTATCTGTTACTGTACCCACATAAGTGCCTGAGCATAGCCCCGTTAATGGATTTGTAGATCCTAAAGGCGTCCACGAATACATGTAAGGCAATGTTCCACCACTTGGTACTAACGTAATTGCACCATTACAATTGTTATTGCATTTAGGCTGTTGTATATTACTAAGCGACAGTTGTAAGCTAGGATTATCCGTTAAGGTAAATGATTTTACCGTTTTACAACCATTTGCGGCCGTTACTGTTAAAGTTACAACACCTTTACATAAACCTGTTACTGTTTGTGCTGTACTTCCTGTACTCCAACTGTAAGTAACTGGGCTTGCAGTGCTTGTTCCTAATGCCGTTATTGAACCCGTACAAGCATTAAAACAATTAATGTTAGTTTGTGTAAATGTTACTACAGGCCCATTTGCATTGCTAATAGCAAAGGCTTGTGTTTTAATACAGCCATTAAAATCTGAAACAGTAATACTATAATTACCTACCCCAACGTTTGTTAATGATGAGGTACTTCCTGCTACTGGCACCCAAGTATAACTATAAGCAGGGGTTCCACCCGATGCAATTATGTTTATAGTACCATTGCTTAAACCGCAAGCAGGCTGCGTAACAAACGGTGATAGGGTAATAGATGTTGCTGCGGTAACCGTAGTAGATGCTGTTCTAATACAGCCTTGTGCATCTGTCATTTGTACAAAGTAAGTTCCAGCACATAAACCTGCTACGGTAGAGTTAGTACTAGCCGGGTTCGTCCAACTGTACGTTATAGGCGCTGTACCACCTATAGGTGTTACGGTGCTTGCTCCATTGCAAGTTCCAGCGCATTGCTCATTTATTGTATTAAATAATTGGCCTGTAATACCGTTTGAATTGCTTATTGCTACATTTTGTAATTGGTTACAGCCACTCGCATCAGTAACTAATACTTGATATAATCCTGCACATAAGCTATTGGTTATTGGCCCGGTAGTTCCTGTTGTCCAACTATATGTAAAGGGCGCTACACCACCAGCAGCTGTTACTGTTGATGAGCCATTACATAAACCGCAAGAAGGTGAGTTAATTGCCGTTGTTGCCGTTATTTGTGAAGGAGATGAGATAGAACTAGTAAATGTATTAAAACAACCATTCACATCCGTAATATTAACCGAATAGTTGCCATTACATAAACTTGATATTAAGCTGGTAGATTGTCCAGTACTCCAATTTGTAGAATAAGGGGGTGATCCTCCTGAAATACTGGTTATATTTAATGCGCCATTACAATTAGAAAAACAAGTATTGTTTGTTGATGCTGTTGTTGATAAAATATTTAATATGCTTGGTAGGTTTAATGTCTGTGTAACGGCTGGGCAACCATTGTTACCAATTAAAATAGTATAATTACCAGCACAAGCATTTATAAGCGTTGCTGAGTTTGGCGCTACAGGTGTCCAAGTATAACTATAAGGCCCAACGCCACCACTTGGGTTTAGCGAAATAGAGCCATTACAAATACCGTTACAAGTAGGCAAACCCACATTAGGTAAAATACTAATAGCTGCGGGTTGGGCAATAGTTACTGCTGTAAATAATATACACGCATTAGCATCGGTTACTTGTGCCGTATAAACCCCAGCACATAAATTTATTTGTGGATTTACTGGACTTGGTGATGGTGGCGAAACCCAACCAACCGTATAGCCCGGAGTGCCCCCTAAAATACTTGCAATATTAATAGATGCCGCTCCAGTACACAATCCGTTACACGAAATGCTTGTAGAAATAATTGGTGCTGTACTTGGTCCATTAGAATTACTTAATGGAATAGTAACTGTGTTGGTACAGTTTTTAGAATCGGTAACCACTACTGTGTAAACTCCAGCGGCTAAACCTGCCACTGCCGAACTAGTACTAACTACTGGGGCTGCCCAAGTATAACTATAGCTTGGTGTACCTCCAACAGCTACTACTGTTATTGAACCGTTTGATACACCACAAGTTGCTGGGCTAATAGAGGGGTTTACGTTGAGTATAGGAGGGTTAGTTAATGTAAAAGTTTGTACATCTTGGCAACCATTGGCATCTTGTACTAACACACTATAATTACCCGCACACAAACTATTTATAGTTGCTGAGTTTGGTGCTAATGGTGTCCAAGTATAATTTACCGCACCTTGGGCATTTGCAGGAGTACTAATAGCTACCCCATTGCAATTACCATTACAAGCAGGGTTTGTAGTTGTTACATTTGCTAATAAAGCCAAAGGTTGTGTTAAATTGGTAGCACTTACTAATTGACAACCAGCAGCATCTATCGCGGTTAAAGTATAATTGTTTGGGCATAAACCGCTAGGGTTTTGTCCTGCACCTACAGGTAGCCAATTAAATGTAATAGCGCCTTGTGCTCCCGATAATACTGTAGTAATACTACCATTACAAGCGGCGTTACATAATGGGTTGTGAGGGGTTAAAGTAGCTGTAAACGGTGGTGGAGCCATAACCGTAAAGCCATTTGCTGATACACAACCATTTGCATCGGTAACCGTAGCTGTATAGTTTCCTGCGCATAAATTACCTAATGTTGATGTTGTTGCAGCATTTGACGACCAGCTAAAAGTATAAGTAGGCGTTCCTCCAACAACAGTATTGGTAGCAACTGCATTACACGAATTTGAACAACTTGCGTTTACTAAATTTAAAGTACTTGTTAATGCTGGTGGCTGTGTAATTTGAACCGTTTTTGTTATAGTACATAAATTAGCATCCGTTGCATTTACTGTATAAATATTTGGGCATAAATTAAAAATAGTTGCAGTTATTGAACCTGTAAAAGGTGCGTTTGGAGGCCAACTATAATTTATTACACCCGTGCCACCACTTGCTAAAGCTGTAATTGAGCCGTTGCATAAGCCAAAACATTTTACATTACTTGGAGTTGTAGTTATAGTTAAGGCTACTGGTTGAGTAATATTAAATGCAACCGTTTTTATACATCCGTTAGCATCTGTAATATTTACCGAATAAATACCAGCACACAAATTACTTACTGTACTTGTGCCTTGCCCTATTGTTATTGATGGCGCTGGGAGCCAGCTATAGGTATAGCCTGGTGTGGCGCCAGCAGTAACCAAAGTTATACTGCCATTACAAACACTATTACATTTTATATTTGTAACCACCGAATTTACTGTAAGCGATGATGCTTGAGTAACAGCAACTGATTGAGAAGTAATACAACCATTAGCATCGGTAACCGAAATTACATAATTGCCACTCACTAAGCTACTTGCAGAAGATGTGTTTCCAATTGTAGTAAAACCAACAACTGGAGTCCAAGTAAAGGTAAAAGCTCCTGGCGCGCCAGTTGCAGTAACAGAAATAGCTCCTGTGTTTCCACCAAAACAAGCTACTGATTGAGAGTTTATGGTTAATGTTGGTCCGGTAGGATTAGTTAATAAAGAGGATAATGTTGTGGTACAGCCTGCGCCATCAGTAACAATTAACGAATACGAGCCTGCATTTAATGCTGAATAACAACTTGTGTTTATGCCAAGGCCACCGGCAGGGCTCCAAGTAAAGGTATAACCCGCACCGCTACCGCCATTTGGTGTAGCGCAAATGCTTCCATTATTTATAGTACAAGCGCTTGGATTAGTTGTTGTAAATGTTGCTGTAATTGATGGCGATTGCGTAATAGTAATAATTTGTGTTTTATTACACCCATTAGCATCGGTAACTTTTAAAGTATAAGTTCCTGCGCATAAACTAGTAAGATTGGTCGTTGTTTGTCCACCAGGGCTCCATGAATAAGTTAATGCGCCTGTTCCACCACTGGCGTTAGAATTTATTGCACCATTACAATTACCAAAACATGCTACATTGGTTTTAGTTGGCGCAATAATAATATCAGGTGGATTCACAAAAGAAATAGTTCCTGAATTAATACACCCTAAAGCATCGGCAACCGTAACCGTATAATTTCCAGCGCATAAATTAACTGCTGTTTGCGTAGTTTGTACGGTAACAGCCCATGTATAAGTATAGGCGCCAGTACCTCCAACAGCATTAGCTGTAGCAGAAGCTGTACATGCACCAAAACATTGAATACTTCCACCACCAGTAGCAACACTAACACTTACTGTTTTTGCAATACTAACGGTTGTAGTGGCAGTACAACCCTTACTATCTGTAGCTGTTGCTGTATAATTACCAACACATAAACCAGAAGCAACAGAATTACTCGAAACTGTGGCGCTAAGTGAATTTGTCCAAACAACTGCATAAGTAGGGGTTCCGTTTGAGGCGGTAACTGTTGCAGCTCCTGAACAAGCATTACAGCTGTTTTGCAGGCCTGTTAAAGCTACTGATAAAGCAATGGGCTGATTAATAGTAAACGGTATTGATTGGGAACAACCATTCATGTCTGTTGCGCTTACTATGTAGCCTCCTGCACAAAAGCCTCCTAGAATGCCTGTAGTATTGGTAGTTGGTAAAGGCAATGTATTAAATTGATAAATAAAACCTGGACTTCCACCAATAGCAGACACCGTAGCTGAGCCATTGCAGCTGCCAGCACAACTTGTAGATGAGGTGTTTACTGTAATTGTAATGGGTGATGGCGCTGTTAATGTGGTTGTAAAGGCTTTGTTACAGCCTTTGCTATCATTAACTATGAGAGTATATACGCCTGCACACAAACCTGGATTTGGATTACCCGTAAACCCATTGCTCCAATTTAAAGTATAACCTGGCGTACCCCCACCAACACCAGCGTTTGCAACACCGTTGCATAATGAGTTACAAGTAGGATTAGTAACGTTTATAGTGGCTGTTATTTGTGGTGGCTGTGCTAAAACTACTACTGAACTTGTTGTACAACCATTAAAATCAGTAGCCATAAAGGTATATGAGTTTGCGCACAAACTACTTATTATACCTCCACTCACAGTGCCCGTTGGGGTATTCCACATTAAAGTATAAGTGGGTGTTCCTCCCAACACACTTCCTGCTAAAGAGCCGTTACAAACATTAAAACAGTTTAACGATGTAGAATTGACACTAACCACTAATGGATTTGGTTGTGCTACAGTTACCGTTTGTGATTGAACGCAGGTTGATAAATCTTTTATTAAAACAGTGTAAGTGCCTGCACAAAGCCCTGAAAATGGTAGCGCCGATGTTATGGTAGCTGCAGTTGGCGTAATTAATGTAAACGTATATGGCGCTAAACCACCTGATGCTGTTGGAGAAATTACACCATTACAAAGCCCATTACACGTTATGCTTGTAGTGGTAATAATTGGCGTAATACTACTTGACTGAATTATTGTAATATTAAAATTTATTGGGCAATTAGAAGCGTCTTTAACAGAAACAGTGTAATTACCAGCGCACAAATTACTCACCATAGCTGTACCCTGACCAGTTGGGGCACCTGGAGACCAAGTATAGGTATAGGGGGCTGTACCTCCGCTTACGTTTGCTGTTGATGCACCAGTACATTGCCCAAAACATTGAACACTTTGCGTTACTGCGGTTATTGTAAGTGCTGGAGGTTGTGTAATTGTTATAATTGTAGAAGTTGTACAGGCATTACCATCTTTTGCAAATATTGTGTATGTACCCGCACATTGCCCTGCAATAGTTGATGTAGTTGAAATTGTGCTTGGTCCCGCTGCTACCCAAGTAAAAGTTATTGGTCCTGTTCCTCCACTAGCCGAAACAGACGCTGAACCATTACATAAGCCATTACACGCTATATTAGTAATGGTTGGTGTTATTGTAATAGATGCTGGTTGTGTTATTGTTAAAGTATTTATAGATGTACACTGATTATTATCTTTTACAGTAATAGTTTGAGGGCCAGCACATAAATTTATAATGCCAGGTGTATTTGCTGGACCAGGGTTCCAAGTATATGTGTAAGGGGAAGTGCCACCCGAAACAGCAACTGAAGCGGCACCATTACAAACGCCGAAGCACGTTAATATTGTTTGCGATGGTGTTACAATTAGAGGTGGGGGTTGGGTTATATTAAAATTAGTTGTTAAAGAGCAGCCTTTACTATCTGTTACAGTAGCCGAAATAGCACTTGGGCACAAGTTAATTAATGATGCTGTACCCGCTGCAGGTACTGTAAATGTTCCGCCTGGGCTAAAGTTAACAGTATACCCTGCGGTACCTCCAGTGGGAGAAATAGATACAGAGCCATTACAAACTGAATTACATGTAATGCTGGATGTTACAGCATTTAGAGCTAAAGCTGCTGGTTGTACTAAATTTGGTGTAAATGTTCTTGTGCAACCTTTAGAATCTACTATGGCAAATGTATTTGTTCCCCCACATAAATTTGTATAAGTTGTGCTACCTGCTCCCACAGCAAAAGTTCCACTAGCACCACCATTTACGGTTACGGTATAGGGCGGTGAACTCCCACTTAAATTACCTGTAATAGAACCGTTACACAAACCATTACAAGTAGGTTGCACAAAACCTACTGGAATAAAATTAATAGCCGAGGTGCCTGCAATACCTGTTGAATTGGAAACTGCAAGTAAATTACCCATATTATCAAATACAATAACGTTAAATTGATCAATACAACCACATAAGTTAGAGATGGTATAAGTGCCCGGACCAACCCCTGTAAGTGTTGGTGTTGGACAGCTTGGGTTTGACCACAGTAAAGTAAATGGCGCAGGGGCACAGGTTACATCAATTGTTAAAATTAATTTGCCATCACAAGAGCCTGAACAAGAAATACCTATTGAACTTAAAGTAGCTCCACAAGCAGCTGAAGTACTAGTGTTTAATAATTTATAATTATTTCCAAAACTCGCATTTTGCTCAACTTTAAACTTTTTTAAATCGCTTTGATTTGACTTTATATATAATTTATTTGAATTAAAATGGGTTTTGCTTCCAATAGTTAATTCATTAAAAACATCAATTGTACCCTGGTTTACTTCAAAATATACGGTTGTGCTATTTGATATTAGGTTTCCAGTTTTTAATAAGGCATTGTTTAATTTATAATTGCCCGATACAAAATTAACAGTTGAGAGATTACCTGTACTTATATTTCTTAAATCCCAATTACCGTTTTGAAATAAAACATCGCCATTATACTGTGTAGCATTAAACCTAATTATGTTATAGAGACTTAAACCCGAATTAAAAAATAAATTTGTATTCCCTATAAAATTAGCTTTACTGTTAAGTTCATAATTACCAGAAACATGCATCTCAGTATATTTTGAGCCAATAAAAGTAATTGGTAAATCTATGCTTGAGGAATAAAAGCTACGCGCATAATTAACGCCAACAAAATTAATTATTAAATTCCCGTTACCAGATAAATCATCAAAAACTACATCAGTATTATTAGTTGGTGCTGTTTTAATAGCTTTTCCCCCTGAGGTTAAACTCCAATGATTAGCATC
>JAYTRS010000317.1:0-4493 GCA_043746065.1 Bacteroidota bacterium
CAATTAACTTATTGTCTAACTCTTGCTTAAAATAATGGCCTCTGGCATATCCAAATCCATTACACCAAAAAAGTTCGCCACCAATATGCAATTCTCCAGTTATACCTGAGAATTTTGTTGAGTACTCTAAATTTGGCAAATAGGCAGTATTTGGTATTAAATTTATGGATGAGCCCGTACCAGAGGTGTAGCCTAACCCAAATAAACTTACACCTTCTGCTAAACTACCAGATACTATTTTTGACGTCATACCTAATCTCGAATTCCAAGATTTAGACCAATTTTGACCCATATTTACTCCGTATCCTTGAGATATTGAAACTCCATAATTGGCATTTTTATTAAAATCGGCACCATCTTGATTGCTAATTTTTAAACCCAATCCACTTCCTATGTTACATCCATTACTCAGGAACGATGCACTTAATTCACCTGTTACCCCAACTTCAAGTTCTAAACCTAATCCCTTATAATTGTTATATGAAATCCCAAAACCTAAAGTTAAATTAACACCACCTCCCACAATACCTTTAACATCAACACCTACGATTTCTGCACCTACTCCTAAATTTACCCCATACGTTTTATTATCTTTAATGTTAATCTCATCGGCAACTAAATCGCCATTAAAATCATCTGGTAAACCCCTCATTGCTCTGTTAATGGAACCCACATTTAAATTCCAACCTAAGCCTACCCAACTTGCTTCTTGCTCCATTGTAACCCCACCATGATAAGCAATATTGATTGGATAACCATCTACATCCATTAAAGGAATATTGTATGCAAAATCTCCAGTAGCTAAATTCACCATTTCAGTAGCTCCAGCTGGTTCAAAACTTTCAAATTCAGATTGGCTAGGGCCACCCGTTAAAGCAAATGTATTAAGCGGAGCAAATACTTGAAAAACTATCGCTAATAAAGTAACTATTGAGAATTTTCGTTTGTGTTTATGCGTTTTTAAAAACATAATTATATGATATAGTTTTTATTAATATTAAATTTTATGATTCCGTTATTGAATAGATTATCGTCAAATTGAAAATAAATTTCTTTATCAGATTCTATTTTTTTAAATGCCACTAAAAAAATAATTCTACTCGTTATTTTCATATTTGATTCAAAATGCACCATGACTGGATTTAACTCTTCCTTCTCAATTTTTATTTTTAAATCCGATTCAATATTTTTATTAATATAGTAAAGTAGTTTATTATAGTTATCTGGCTTATAATAGTCTTTAATACGATTAGATTCATTTGATTCGCTTACTATTAGTTTAAAACAAGTAACCTCATTATTTTCTAAATTCTTGTATGGCAGTAATTGATAACTTATACTATTAATGATTTTAGGTTCAAATTTTTGCTTATTTAAACACGAGTTTAAAACTAAAACAACAACAAAAATTAATATGTATTTAATGTTATTTTTTAGCATCGTATTTATTATTTAAATAGTCTAATACTTCTTTTGTTATATCATTTTTGTCTTCAGAATACCAAATGTTACCATCGCCATTTGCACCCAAAACCAAATAATATTTATTGTCTTTTGAAAATTCTTTTATGTATTGATTTAATTGATTCGCAATTTTTTCTTGAGAGGATTTTTTTATTTTATTAATATCTTCACTAAACACATTTCTTTTATTTAAATAAGAGTTTTTTAATCTTTCTACTTTTTCTTTATCCTTCTCAGGGTTTAGTGATTTTATTTCATTTAATAAACTGTCTAAAATGTATTTCCTACTTTGTTCAACATTTTTTAGAGTCTCATCCAATTCTTTAGTCATTTTAAATGATGAAAAAACCTCACCATTATTAATAAAACCTATTTTTTTATCGTTTAATTTTGAGTTGAATACAAAAACACTTATAAAAATAAGTCCTAATAAATTTATAATACATAATAGTTTCATAAGAAGATATTTATTATTTTTATTTTCCATGTGTATTCTTATTTTAAAAATCTTAACACTCTTTTTTCATTTTTTTGATTTATCACTTCCAATACATAGTAACCATTTGCTATAGCTGAAACGTTAATTGAGTAACGGTTATCTCCAGTTTTAAAATTTGTAGTATTAATAGTTAAACCAGAAACAGGTGTTCGTTGATAGTTGTATATTGTATAATTAATGCCCATATTATTATATTCACCATCTATGGTAAAAAATAAATTTCCATTAATGGTATTGTAATAACTGCCGTCAAGTTCCTTCTTCAAAACATTATAATATGGCATGAAAACATTACTAATTGCATTAGCTTTACATCCATTTGCATCGGTAACTTGTAGCGTATATGTTATGTTTTGAGTTGGTGCTACAATTGGATTGGCTTGCGTATTATTAGTGCTTGAAGTAAAAAATGTATTTGGAAGCCATAGATAAGAAAATGGTGCTGTACCTGAAATAATAGTAGACTGAAGGAAAACATTTGACCCGCTAACAATTGTTGTGTTTGTTGGTGTAACAGTAACTACATTATTAATAACTGTTACAACTTTTTGAGTAGTAAAAGTACAATTTAAGTATTTTGCTGATATTGTATAAGTAGTATTAGTGGTTGGAAAAAAAGTTTGAAACTGACCAACAAGATTACCTGGTTGCCATGTATATGAGTTAGCAGGAATATTAACATTGCTACCACCAATTAATTGTAATTGTGCAGATAGATTAACGGGGTCGCCACTACATATAGGAGGAAGTATTTTAGGTGAAATTTTAATCGAATATAAATAAAAAATAACCCCACATTTTACAAAACCTGCTGAGCCAGATGGTGTAACCCCTATTGAACCAAATAAAACGGTACTCGCAATTCGACTTGCATTACTAACTTGATCAAAACCATAATTAATATTGGTTTGATTACTAACCAAAGTTTGATCATGTACAATTACCCTCCCATTAATATATCCCGTATTATTAGAAGAACCCGAAATAATAATTTTTGTATAAGACATCGTATCGGGCGTTGTAGAAGGGCCCGAAATAGTAGCCGTATTTAAACTATAATAATTATTCGTGCCAATTAAACTGCCTTGAGATAAATTAAAACTACCTAAATTATACAAACTATCTCCAATTTGAGTATAGCCATTGTTATTATAAGCAGAAGCCGCATTTGAAACATTTAAATTATTACTTGCTGTTATATAATTATTATTTGTTAACGTAGCACTAGTAAGTTTAATATTACGATTTGCTGTTAAAGTGCCGTTATTGACTATACTAGCGGATGTTTGAGCTAATACATCATTACCTACCGTTGCAATATTAGTATTTGTAAAAATTGAATTTATAGCTTGTATATTGCCACCTACAGTCATAGTACCAGTATTAGATACTTGGCTAGACGATTGTTCTACTAAATTGTATTTTATGTAATTAATGTTGTTATTATAAAATATCCCGTTTATTAGCTGGCAATTGTTGTATATAATTAATTTTGAATTGTTTTCAAATACCCCCGCTGAATTAATAATTAGATTGCGGCTTACGGAACTATACTGCGTTGAACCATCTTCAAAAGGATTGTTTACAACCTTTCCTCCAATTATTTTCAAATCTGTATTAGTAAAAAAAGTACCATTATTTGCCAATGTACCTTTTGAAATATTAATAAGATTTGCTTGAATTACACCTGAGTTAATTAATAAGTCGGTTAAATTATTTAAAGTTAAAGATTGCCCAATATAAATAGACGATCTAAAAGGTGAGGTCTTTAAAAAAGATTCGTTAATTATTTTTACGTTTGCATTTAAAATAGACGAATTGAAATTGTTAGAAATATTAAACTTCGATGAATAATTATCGATAGTAATAACGTCTCCTACATTTGCTGTACCAGAAATATTAAAAGAACCGTTTACATTTAATAAATTTATGTATTCTTTTTTGGTAGCTATGTCAACATAATAACTATTGTAGTTAATTATTGTTTTATTACCACTACCACGCATATTTAGGTTTCTACCCACATTAAAATCATTCCAATTATCTAATTTAAATGTAACAGAATCGCCTATCGTAAAGTCGGTTCCTACATTAAAGTAACTTTGTGGGAATTCGTTTTTACTACCGTTATATATTTTTAGAATGGTGTTATTGGCCACAAAACTTGCATTACTTGTAAATAAAGAATTTTCATTTAGATTAATGACAATAGAATCCCCTATTCTGGTTGATTTTAAACTAACTCCTCCAGTTACCGAAAAGGTGGAACGATTATAACAATTTATTTTTAAATTATTGTTTGTGTTAATACTCAATCCACCTGAAGTAATATAAGTACCTAAATTATTTAAAGTACCACTTTTAAATACCATGCGGGTTAAGTTTCCTTGATTACAAAGTGTACCACCATTTAAAGTAATGTTACCAGTATAAGTTACATTGGGGGCTATACAAACAACTTGCCCTGCATTAACACTAAAATTAGTTGAAGCAGGTGAGGTAATAATTGTAGTACAACCAGTACAACTAT
>JAYTRS010000318.1:0-4492 GCA_043746065.1 Bacteroidota bacterium
GCGCTGGTGTAAAGTTTTTACTAAATTCTAAATCATCTATTAATGCAGGTTACGGTATTCATAACCAAATCCAAACCATTTATAATTATTATTTACAAACTAAAACCCCCGAAGGCATTACTTATACCAATAAAAATATGGACTTTACACAAAGTCAGCACTTTGTATTAGGTTACGATAATAATATTACCGACAATATTCGAGTAAAAGTAGAAACCTATTATCAGTTATTAGATAAAATACCTGTAAATAATTTCAGCTCTTCTTTTTCGGCTGTAAATGATGGAACGGGCTTTGTGCCCTCGCAAGCTACTAATTTAGTAAATAAAGGTACAGGTACAAATTACGGTGTTGAATTAACATTAGAACGTTTTTTTAATAAAGGATTTTACTTTTTAATAACAGGTTCGTTGTTTGATAGTAAATACAAAGGTAGTGATGGTATTGAACGCAACACTGGCTTTAATACAAAGTATGCAGCAAATGTGTTAGCAGGTAAAGAATTTAAAATTGGTAAAAAAGGCAATGTATTAGTGCTCAATATAAAAGCTACAAGCATTGGCGGTAAATATTTAACGCCATTAGATTTAGAAGCCTCTAAATTATATGGTACTGCTATATTTGATGAAAGCAAAGCCTTTACCGATAAGCAGCCCGATTATTTTAGAGTAGATGCAAAAATAGCTTTTAGAAAAGAATACAAAAAAAGTACCTTAGAATTTGCAGTTGACTTACAAAATGTAAGTAATCATAAAAATGTGTTTTTGCAGGGATATAATGCTAAAAATAATACGATATCTACCCAATATCAACAAGGCTTTTTTCCAGTGCCAATGGTTAAGTTTACATTTTAAATCTGTTTAAAAAATTATATTATATTTGATAATCAAATTTTGAAAATTACACTTAAACATATTTTTAACAGTAGATTTTTATACATTGTTTTACTTGGCATAGTAATATCATTATTAATACATTCTCTTGTTCAACTTCCAGAAAAAGAACAAACTAAAAATGGCTTTTTTTATAGTATATTATTAACTATAGTTATTACTTTTTTAGTTTGGGAAGGTAGTTTGCAAATTGATAAATGGATGAATAAAATTTTTCCATGGGATAAAAAACCAGTAAAGCGCACTATATCTCAAAGCATTATTAACGTTGTGTATAGTATTTCTGTTATTTTAATTGGTACACATTCATTTAATTATTTTGTGTGTAAATTTCCTGAGGAAACAAAAAGCAAAATGAATAATGCCGGAATAGTAGTAGGTGTTTTAATTACGTTAATACTTATGGCAGCTGAAATTGGGGTTCAGTTTTTTAATAAATGGAAACTATCTTTAGCCGAAGTTGAAAAATATAAAAAGGAAAGCGTAGAAGCTCAATTAGAAAATTTAAAAAGCCAGGTAAATCCACATTTTTTATTTAATAATTTAAGTGTACTATCATCATTAGTATATAAAGACCAGGATAAAGCTGTTGATTTTATTAATCAATTTAGCAAAGTATATCGTTATATTTTGGATAATAAAACGAAAGAGTTAGTGGAATTAGAAACAGAGTTAAAATTTATCGAATCGTATTGTTATTTATTAAACATACGTTTTGGTAGCAGTATAAAATTTAATTTTAAAATTGCAGATGATAAAAAATTATATTTAGTTCCGCCAATGGCACTACAATTATTAATAGAAAATACGATTAAACATAATGAAATAAGTATAGATACTCCCTTACAAGTAGATATTTATACCAATGATAATTATTTAATAGTATCTAATAATTTACAACTACGTAAACTTAGTGAGCCAAGCAGTAAAATGGGGTTAAAAAATATTATATCACGGTATCATCATTTCACTAAAATGCAAGTATTAGTAAATAAAACTCAGGTATTATTTGAAGTACACGTTCCTTTATTAAAAAATAACCTATGAACGTAATAATAATAGAGGATGAGATTTTAAATACCGAACATTTAACTATTCTTTTAAAAAAAATAGATAAAACAATTGAGGTAATTAGCACGGTTGATTCTGTAAAAAAATCTATACAGCTTTTATCAGAAAAGCCAAACGTTGATTTATTATTTGTTGATATTCATTTAGCAGACGGCATTAGCTTTGATATTTTTTCTAAAGTCTCTATCGAGGTGCCTATAATTTTTACAACAGCCTACAATGAGTATGCCATTAAAGCCTTTAAAGTAAATAGTGTTGATTACTTGCTAAAGCCTATTGGTATTGAAGATTTACGAATAGCTTTACAAAAATTTGAAAGATTAAAACAACAAACATCATTTCAAAAAATAAATATCGAAAAAATTGATACTGCTTTTAATATTATTAATAAGCAATATAAAAATAGGTTTATGGTAAAAATTGGCGATACCATTGCCTCTATTAAATCTAATGATATTACCTATTTTATTGCCGAAGACGGTATTGTTTTACTAGTTACAAAATTAGGAAAACGCTACTCGGTAGATTATACGCTTGACCAATTAGAACAACTTATTGATGTGAGTTTATTTTTTAGAATTAATCGTAAGGTGTTGCTTCATATTGAAAGTGTAAAAAAAGTAAGCTCTTATTTTAATAGTCGCTATAAAATTACTACCGATTTTTTACTTGAAGACGACAGTATTGTAAGTAGAGAAAGAGTAGGGGATTTTAAATTGTGGTTAGATCAGTAATATCAAAACTAGTTATATTAATACCAAATAGATTATACTCTTGTATTAATATTCGTTTAAACAGTTTTTAAAATTTATATTATAAAATAAAAATTTGACGCTAAAAAAAGCCACGTTATCACTCTTATATTAAAAATTAATTCATTTTTGTTAAAATTAATTTTAATAAAAAACGGGTTAAACTAATTTTAAAAATTCATTGTGTTATCTGTCGTTGCTGCGCTATAACGATTAGTACTTTCTTTCTTTAAAAAACTATAGGTTACAACTTTACCAAAAATCTTACATATGCAATAGGTCTCTCATAATATAGATATATATGATAAATGAATGCTTTTACTTTACAAAAAAGTATAAATTATGAAAAAGTTAAATAAATTTAAAAACTATATTAATTGTAAAGTAAAAGGTAATAAAAAAAAATATTATTTTTTTAGTAATAGTATATTTATTGCTATTCTAATGCTCAGTTGTTATGGCAACGCAAGCGCTCAAAATAATTTTAAGCGAGTATACAAATTAGGTGGCACTATCGAGAGTTATGTATCTGGTAACGGCCATGGAACTTTTTATTCCCCCTCTTTAAGCATTGGCGATGGAAAAAACTTTTTTTATGGCGGTCCAGTAATACAAAAACGATCAATGTTAGTTCAAGGAGTAAAAATAGGGTACTCAAGGGTTTTAACAGGGGCAGGTTTTCATGGTACAGATGATCAAGATGATCTAGATGATTCGGATAGACTACTTCAGTTAAACTTTTTTTGTTACGCACAATATGTAAATCAATTACCGCTTAGCTACATGTCCATTAAAGAAGAAGAACTTATGAGTAAAAAATGTAATATAAATGCCAATCTCGATAACAATACGGTTAATAGTGTAAACTGGAGCAACGTAAAACTTACCACAGCTGAAACATGTGTAGGATTTGAACTTCACATAAAAATTAACCAAAACATAAGTTGGAAAAATTACATTGGCGCGTCGGTTTATTACCATTTAAATTATGAACCAAGCATGTATCAAGAAAGAATAGCAAATGTATTAATGTTGGGTACTGGCATTTGCATTAAACATTTTTAAATTTAATAAATATATAATCTATTAAATATAAAACCTATGAAAACTACTAATAATAAAAATACAAACATTTTAGTTGTAGACGATGATCCAATTGCTATTTTTCTTGCAGAAGAATTATTGGAAGGTAAATTTAATACTGTTGGCGTTACAAATGGATATGACGCTATTAAAGCTTTAGAAGAAAATTATTTTGATATTGTTTTGATGGATATTAACTTAGGAGATGATAGAATGGATGGATTAAAAACAATGAGATTAATTAAACAAAATACTAAATTTAAACGTACAAAAATTATAGCTCTAACAGCTCATGCCCGTATTAGAGAGTTTTATATAAAACAAGGATTTGATGAATTACATGTAAAGCCAATTAATGAAGAGTTATTTGAAAAAATAAATAACTTATTAGCAAACTATACAAATTATTTAAATTATAGAGTGTAATTTTATAGCGCAAACGTACTAAGTTTATTCAAATGCCAACGGTTTTAAATTAAGTAATATATTAAAAATAGTTCAATAGCCTTAAAGCGCTTTAAATTTATTAGTGTGTTATTATTCTGTGTAAAGTAGCCTCTTAGTAATACATTAATTATAATTTGGCATTAAAATTTAACCTTAAAACATTATTTGATGTTTTAAGGTTAAAGCGTATATGTTAATCTTACTTTTTTTTAATACCAGCAATTACACATTATGTATTTATTGTAC
>JAYTRS010000319.1:0-13530 GCA_043746065.1 Bacteroidota bacterium
ATAAAAACTAATATCCCACATTTGGTGTAAATTTGATTTAAAACTTAATTCTACCAATTCTTTTGCAGGATTGGGTATTAAACTCAAATTGGCATCAAAATCTTGAAATGCTAAGGCTTGGAGGTTAGATATCGATTTACGACCATCTTTATCTACGGTTACAATTCTATAATAATTAATTTCGTTAATTACCGGAGTTGGATCAACATTAAAATAATTTTTTATTCCTTTTGAGTTGCCAGTATAAGAATTAACCTTTGCTATTTCGGTAAAATTAGTAGCATCTATGCTACGTTCAACCAAATAATATGCTACATTGTTTTCAATTGCTGTTACCCAAATAAGCTCAGATTGTTTTAAGCCCATATTATAAGTAGCAGAAAAACTTATCATTTCTACGGGTAAAATAGCACAGTTAAAATTGGCTGTTCCTCCAAAACTTAGTGAATAATTACCGGTTGGAGGAGACCATGAATCAACCACAATATAATAGGTCTCTCCCGCAATAACATTTAATGGCGTACACCATACACTTCCTGAAACCGTTTCTACAGGATTTATCCCAAGAATAGACAAACCTGTTGTACCAGAGGTGCCAGAATCATTACACCTTGTAGGTGCGCCTAAAGCTGCGCAGGTAGGATTTGGACCAAAAACAAAAAAATCATAATCCTGAGCAAGGGGAGAGGGTGTAACTGTAAACATAAGAGTGCCGCTTGTGCCAATAAGTACCTGATACCAGTTACTAAAGTTTTCTCCGCCCGCAGGGCAAGTGCCTGCCGTACAACCTTCGGCATCTATACCAGGGCCAGTTGAGATTGCAGAAACGGGTAAATTATTACATAGGGCTGTTGAAAAATTACAATCATTATTTGAGGTTCCGTTTGGCCCACCAGCACAAGGTACACAGGAAATATTTGCGCTCCAGCCTGCCATGTTAACACTTCCATCAGATTTAAATCGTAACGATAAACAACCGCTAGCATCGGTTGACGTATAGGTGAAAGGTACAACGGGGGTGCCGCAAATCCGACCAGTAGTAGCGGCAGGATCGGTGCTAGAAGGTGGTACTTGTATAATTGGAGATGAGTTTTGAGTTGGTCCATTTCCAATAGTAAGATAATCGTAATAACAATCAAGTGGAGGAGAACCCGCAGGATTAACCATACCCTCCATACTAAACGATGTAAATGTAAGGCTTACGCAATTACCTGCTGTGTTTGGGCAAAATACCCTGTAGGTTAAATTTATATTGTTTGAATAGTTTCCTGCAATTCCTCCATTATCTAAATAAGTTCCACTACACGTTGAGGTTAAGCAGGATCCTACATTTTCGCCATTTATACCTACAGTTGGGTGTAAAAATTGCCCATTTGCAAAATTAGCAAATACTAAAAATATAAAAAGTGTAATTAGTAACCTCATTTATTGCTTTTTTATTAATGCTTTATTAACCGAATACAAAATTACTGGGAGCTGTGTTTCAGTGTCAAAAACCTCTTTGTCAGTGGTTCTATCCCTAAGGCTCTCATAATTATCTAATTTAATTTTATTTAATTTTACTGAGTCTTGTATTATCCCATTCCAGTTTTTAATTTCAAAGTCTTTTTCATATCTCTGGCTGTTTGTTACAATTGGCGCCGCCACAAATGCTTTTTGGCTAGAGTTTTGAGCATTTATATTTAGTTTTAAAAACAAAAATAAGATTAGTAAAGCCTTCATAATACATTGTATTTTTGTAGAATAAAGTTAACGATTAGTTAATAATAATACAATTTGTTTACTCATTCAAAATCATCACTCACTCATTTTAATTAATCATTTGAGTATAATTATTAAAATTTAGAAGAAAAAGGAGTGTTTTTTGGTTTACAATACTCACATGCTTTACAACTTTATATAGCTATTTTTTCACATTTTTTAAATCCATGTATAAGCAAATAAACTTTAACTTTACTGTTAAATGAATAAACGTTTACTTACTATAATTTCTATTTTATTTTCGGTAGCCTTATTGGTGCTTATTTTTTTTCAGGTATATTGGATACGTAATGACTTTAAAATAAAAGAAGAGGTTTTTGAACAAAAAGTAGATGAGGCGTTAAACAATACATCAATTAAATTAGAACGCCTTGATACCCTAAGTATATATAAGCGTACCAAAGTTACTAGGCAAGGTATAAAATTAAACAGTGGCATCTTAAATGCTAACAACCCCAACGCTTTAAGTTTTAGAGTATCTGAAATATTAAATATTGATAGTAATGGCTATCAATATAGCCGCATGACCTCTAAAGATTTATCGGCGGACTCGTTACAATTTAACCCAAAAATAAAATCGTTTTTAGATAATATAAAAGATAACAAAAATGGTTTTCAAAACCCAAGCAACGATTTATATAATAAAAGTATTACCAAAGGAAATGATATTTTTAAAGAAGAATATACTTTTGATTATTACAACAATTACAAGCAAAAAATAGATACCATTTTATTAGACTCGATACTACACATCGAACTTAAAAAACAAAACATTGTTGCAAAATATAATTATTATTTAACGGCACTTTATCCTGGCAGCCCACATCATAGCGATTTAAAATTTGCCGAAAGCATGGAAGATAGTTTGGGTATTGTTTACAAAATAAGTCTATCACCCAGCAATAGGTTTGTTGATCCCGAGTATTTAATTGTACATTTCCCTAACCAAGATAAAGCCATTTTTAGAGGGATGTGGGTAATGTTAATCACATCTATTATTGTTATTTTAATTTTAATTATTTCGTTTTATTATATTATGGCCAGTAATTTAAAACAAAAAAAAATATCGCAAATTAAAAACGATTTTATAAGTAACATGACGCATGAGTTTAAAACCCCCATTAGCACTATTTCATTAGCTAGCGAAATGCTCAGCGATGCCTCCATATCTCAAACGCCAGATAAACAAAACCGCTATTTAAAAATGATACGCGACGAAAACAAACGCCTAAGCGTACTGGTTGAAAGTATTTTACAAACATCTATTTTAGATAAAGGCGAGTTTAAATTAAAATTAAGCGAGTTGGATATACACGAAATTATAAACACCGCTATTAACAATACCCATTTATTGATAGAACAACGAAACGGTAATATACAAACATTGCTAAAAGCACAAACGTTTAAGCTAATGGCTGATAAAGTACATTTAACTAATATTATTTTTAATTTAATTGATAATGCTATAAAATATACCAAACAAAACCCTGAAATTATAATAACTACAAGCAATACCGCCGAAGGAATTATGATAGAAATTAAAGATAATGGCATTGGGATTAGTAAAGAAAACCAACGTAAAATATTTGATAAATTTTACCGCGTGCCCACGGGTAATGTACATAATGTAAAAGGCTTTGGCTTAGGTTTATCTTACGTTTTAGCAGTTGTATTAAAACATAACGGTACTATTTCGGTAGATAGTGAAGTGGGTAAAGGCAGTACATTTAAAGTACATTTGCCATTTAAAATATAAATAAGTTATTTAAAGTCCAGCCCATGTTTTTAAGGTAAGTTTTTGCTTATCGCTTAATTTTGGTTGTAATGCAATTTGGTTTTTGCGTATAATTATTACTTTTTTTGCTTTTGCGTTTAATGTTTTTATTTTGTATTTCCCTTTTTTATTTTTTGGGCGATATATTTCAACACTTACGTTATCACCTTCTTTTAACGATTCGTAATAATTAGCAATTATTTCTTTTATATTATCAATTTTTAATTCAACGCCATTTAATTTATATAACTCATCGCCTTTTTTGTAGGCTAAAGCTTTACCAAAGGCATCAATATTTTTTGTATTTATTACTACTAAACGTTGTGTTTGTGGGTTGTAATCTAAATCAGGACCACCAAAGCTAAATTCGTTGCTAATACTTTCTTTGGTATAATCAATTCCTATTTTTGATAACACTTCGGTTATAGGTAAGGGGGTGTGCCCACCAACATATTTACGTAAAAAATCACCAATTTGTGGGTAGGTAAATTTTTCAATATCGTTAAATAAATCTTCATCATTAAAAGATTTATTTTTACCGTATTTGGTTGCTAAATCTTTCATTAAATTTTGAGTTCCATATTTGCCGTCGCTTAAATCGCGCAATAAAATATCTAAACACATACCAATTACAGCACCTTTTTCGTAAACGTTGTTGTATTGTGGATGTATTTTTTCGTTTAGTACATTTTTACTCATCCACGTAAAACTCATGGTATCGTTAAACTGCTCAAGGCTATTTTCGTATTTTTGTAGCATGGTGTTTAATAATTTATCAACATTGGTAATACCACCCTTAGCTTGAGCGTGATGCGCTGCATATTCCGTCATACCTTCGTAAAGCCATAAATGTTCGCTCATTTGTGGATTATTAAAATCAAAATTGCCAATTTGGGTGGCATGAATATTTAGTGGTGTAACAATGTGAAAAAATTCATGTGCAGAAACATCGCGTAATTCTTGTTGCAATAATGTACTATCTAATTCGGGTAATACATAAAATGAGGAGTATGAATGTTCTAAAGCCCCGCTTGCACCCGAAAGGGTAGCTTTATCAATAAAATAAAACAAAAAAGCATATTTATCTACCGGTAATTGGCCGCCTAAATAATCGCGTTGCGCAAATAATAATTCTTTTAAAGTATTGGCAATATAGTTTGCATTTATTTTTTTGTTGGGCGAATAACAGCCTACTAAAACTTTTGTACTGCCCACTAAAACAGTGGCTGTATCGGGTAGGGCATACATTATTGGCGAATCTACCAAATCGTGATAATCAAAAACGGTAATAATATCTTTGGTATCGCCTAGTATAATATTTGATAAACCAGTAACGGGATAAAAGCCTTTTGGTTTTTCAAACTCTAATACAAAATTTTTATTTAATATATTTTTAAAATAACCAAACATACTGTGTGTGTTTATACTAAAGTTTTTATCGGTTTCAAAATTTGTTCCGCCAGGTTCAAACACAATTTTATCTTTAGTATTTGGTAAGTCTGTTTTATCCCAAGTATCATCTACGGTATATGTAATTTTATCTATTTGATTAGCGGGGCTTAGTTTGTAGGTGTTTATATCTATTTTTGTAATTGTAATTTTTACGCCGTTTTTGCCTGTAGCACTAAAGTTGCTTATAAATCGCCCAAAATTATATACTTCGTAAGTGCCTGGTACCATTGCTGGAAAACAAAATTCGGCTTCATTTTGCGTTAGGGTAGGAGGGATTAAGGATACTGTTATTTTATCATCAACAACCCTTGTAAGATTAATAGAATAGTTATAATTGTCGTTAGCAAATATTTGCGAGCCTATAAATGTGGTTATTATAATAAATAGTTTTTTCATTTTATAAATATTTTATTTGATGATAAGATTAAAATTTTTAAAGCGGTATTTTGTTTTAAATATAACAAAAGTTATAGTTGCCATACAAAACCACATTATTATTTCTGTAGCGGGATTGCCTGGTTTTGCTTCAAAAATGGCGTACGTTTTAATAACCGAATTGGGTTGAGTTACTAAAATACTGCTAATAATATTATTTGCAAAATGTATGCCAAATGCCAGTTCTAAGCCCTCATCTAACAAGGTTAAAATGCCTAAAAATAAAGCAAAGCCAACATAATAGGGTAGCATTAAACCTATACCATAAGCTTGCACTTCGGGGTTACCCATGTGAGCCAAGCCAAATAGGCTAGAGGTAATAAGTAATGGTACAATACCATTTTTAAATACTTGCGATAAGCCTTGTAGCAAATAGCCTCTAAAAATTACTTCTTCAACGCCAGTTTGTATGGGCATAAATACTAACATTAGCACTAACGAAACGGTAAAGCCACCTATATTAAAATTTATACTTAAACTATTGGGTTCAAAAATAAAGGCTAACAATACTGTAAAAATGAGCATACTCGCCCAAATGGTAAACGCAAACCAAAAACGTTTAAACCTAAATGTTTGGTAACCCGTTAAAACACTGGTTAATGTTTTTTTGTGTATTTTTTTTAGGCCAATTAAAAAGCCTAAAAATGCAAATACAAACATGCCAAAAAGTAATAGTAAAATTATATTTCTATCAATGTGTAAGGCATCGCTATCAAAAATTAAATTATTGTTTTGTAATATTTGTTGTGTGGTAATGCCATTGTTTAGCGCCAATTGTACTAATGGTAAAGCAATTATGGCTTGGTAACCAACATAACCAATTATTATAAGTAAGAGTGTAATTGCATACATCCACCCCTTATTAAACCCATTGGTAAGCCCAGATAATAAGTATAAATTATTAAAAGGTAATGTTGGCTTTACGTCCTCATTTATATCCTCCATAGGTTTTAACTTGCAAAAAAATAATAGTGTATTTATTATTATTTTTGGGCGATTATAAATGTATTTAATATTATTACAAAAACCAATTATGAAATTTTATTTAATGCAATTTTTAATATTTTTTATGTTTATACTTTTTAGTGCTTGCACAACGGGTTCTAAAAGAAAAATAATTTACACCGAACAAGAATTGGGCGAAGTTTTATTTTTTGATACTATTTTATCGCGCGATAGTACCATTAGCTGCGCCAGTTGCCATAAACCCCAATTTGCCTTTGCCGATAATGTGGCATTTAGTAAAGGTGTTTACAATCAAAAAACAGATAGGAATACACCAAGTGCTATGAATATGGCTAATCGTAATTCTTATTTTTTAGATGGTAGAGCCGAAACCTTGGAAGAACAAGCCTTAGGTCCTATTGAAAGTAAGTTAGAAATGGATTTGCCTATTAGCTTAATGGTAAGGCGATTGATAAAAAACGAAAGATATAAAAGCGCATTTTTAAGTATTTATGGTACTATGCCCACACGTAACTTAATGGCGCAGGCAATTGCATCTTACGAAAAAACCTTAGAAACAAGTAATAGTCCTTTTGATAATTATATAAATGGAAGTGATACCACGCAATTTACCGAAAGTGCTAAGCGTGGCTTAAACATTTTTAATAACAAAGGAAAGTGCTTTGATTGCCATTTTGGAAGCGATTTTACAGGAAACGATAAGTTTAAAAATATTGGACTATACAATGCTATTAACTTAAAAGACGAAGGTCGATTTAAAATTACCCACAATCCAAAAGATGTAGGGGCTTTTAAAATCCCAGGCTTACGCAATATTGCCCAAACAGCACCCTACATGCATAATGGCATGTTTAAAACATTAAAAGAAGTAATTAATTATTATAACCAACCTAATGCGTTTGTAAGCAATAGTATTAACCGCGATACGCTATTAAATAAACCTTTAAACTTAAGCCCATTAGAAAAACAAGATTTAGAAAACTTTTTACTAAGTCTTAGCGATAAACAGTTTTTTAAATAAAACTAAATCCAAACTAATTTTTTTAACGTATATTTAGTGTATAAAGTGAAAAAAATAGCCATTTACATACTTTTAGTGTTTTACATTGCGGTACAAATGCGCCCCATAGTAACTGTGGTGCAGGATGTTGTAGCGCATACCTTTTTTAAAATGCAGCACATGGCTACCATTCACTACGAAAATGGTAATTACCACTTACACGCTGATTTAAAAACCATTAACGACGATGAAAGTGCCTCAAATAAAACTTCTCAAAAATTACCTTCTCAAAAAACCGAAAAAAACACTAACGAATTGTTAACACTATTAAACTTTAATTTTACTACAAATGCCTCCTTAATCCCTACTACTATTACATCAGTTCTTGATGTAAGTTCGGGTTATAGTCAATTACCATATCTGCCACCAAAAATGGTGTAATTTTAACAAATTAAATTATTCAATAAAGCTGTAAATCACATCTTTTGTATCGTTTTTTTAAATTTTGTTACCTAAGATTTTTGTTATGATTTTTCTTTCGTAATGAAGTATTAAAACTAATTTTTATTAAAGGTTTGGTTTACAGTTTTAAAATGTTTTGTTTGCTTACCGCTATACAAAATAAAATTATTCTTCATTATTTTTTATTTATTTTATTTAATTATAGACCTCAACGTTTTATAAAAATGAAACATCTATATCTATTAATTTTCACAATAATTAGTTTTATTGGGTTTTCACAAAATCCAGCTAACGATACACTCGTTAAAGATGCCATTAACTTAAAAGAAATTACAATATCATCAAACGATACTAAAAATAACCAAACAGCTGCCCAAGTTATAAGTAATATTGATAAATTACTTCGTCCAACAAATTCGGCGCAAGATTTATTACGCTTAGTGCCAGGCTTATTTATTGCGCAACATGCCGGTGGTGGTAAAGCCGAACAAATTTTTTTACGTGGGTTTGATTGCGACCACGGTACCGATTTTTCGGTAAACATTGATGGTATGCCTGTTAATATGGTATCACATGCTCACGGGCAAGGTTATGCCGATTTTCATTTTGTAATACCCGAAACGGTTGATAAATTGAAAGTATTTAAAGGTACTTATACCGCGCAATATGGCGATTTTGCCACATCGGGTGCGGGCGAATTTAATACCAAAACAAACATTGGTAAAAGTATGGTTAAGTTAGAAGGCGCTATGTTTGATACCTACCGCGCTTTAGCCATGATTGATTTGCTGCAAGGCAAACATTTATTTACTAAAAACAACGAAAATTTTTATATAGCTGGCGAGTATTTTTATTCTAACTCTTACTTTGAAAGTAAACAACATTTTAATCGCTACAATATTTTTACAAAATACAGTGCTCAATTAAACAATAACAATTACTTAAATTTTTCGGCATCTACTTTTAATTCAACTTGGGATGCATCGGGGCAAATACCCACACGCGCAGTTAGCGATGGCGCTATTACTCGTTTTGGAAGTATTGATAATACCGAAGGTGGAAAAACAGGGCGTACCAATATTAATGCCATATTAACTACAACTTTAAAAAATGGTGGTGTTATTAAAAATCAAGGCTATTATAGTTATTACGATTTTAATTTATTTTCTAATTTTACATTTTATTTGCACGATAGTATTAATGGTGACCAAATAAACCAAACCGAAAAAGGGAGAAGTATATATGGTTATAAATTTACCTACGAAAAAAATTCAACGCTATTTAATAAGCAATTAAAAACAATCATTGGTGCCGGAACGCGAATTGATGATGGACAAACCTCTTTACGTCACTCAATTAAACGTATAATTTTAGATACAGTTTCTATAGGGCAATTAAATCAACAAAATGCTTATTCATATTTAGATGAAACTCTTTATTTAACAAATAAATTTTCAATTAACGCAAGTGTACGTTTTGATTATTTTGATTTTAGTTATCATAATTTTAAATATGATAGCCTAAGCGGACGTAAACAAGTACCAAAAGTTAGTCCAAAATTAAATTTATATTACGATGCTACAAATACTGTGCAATTTTTTGCACACGCTGGTTATGGTTTCCATAGTAATGATGCACGCTCAGTAGTAATAAAAAGTAGCCAACATAATTTAGCAACAGCATTTGGTTACGAGGCGGGTAGCACTTTTAAATTAGGTAAAAGTATAATTATAAATGCGGCTTTGTGGGGCTTAGATTTAGAAAGCGAATTAGTATATGTGGGCGACGAAGCTATTGTTGATATTACGGGAGCAACAAGGCGCTTAGGTGGAGATTTATCATTACGTTGGCAATTAAGCAATAATTTATTTTTAGATGGAGATATTAATTATAGCCAAGGTAGGTATAAAGCCTTACCCGATAAGCAAAATTTTATACCCTTAGCGCCTACTTTAACAAGTACTGGGGGCTTAAGTTATAAGCGTAACAAAGGTTTAAATGCAAGTTTGCGTTATCGTTATATAAATTCGCGCCCAGCAAACGAAGATAATAGTACTGTAGCGTTAGGTTATTTTTTGTTAGATGCTGTTATAAACTATAATACACCCAAATTTCAAATTGGATTAACGGCCGAAAATTTATTAAATACAACGTGGAACCAAGCGCAGTTTGATACCGAAAGTAAATTAAAAAACGAAAGTCAATCTGTTACTGAATTACATTACACGCCAGGCACACCATTTTTTGTAAAGGCAAGTATTGCATTTTTGTTTTAAATAAGAGGAATAAAATTAGTTAAGATAAATACATTTTAGTATGCGGAATATTATCTTCTAAGTATTCGTTTCCATTAGCTTTAAAGCCTAAATTAGTATAAAATTTAAGCAAGTAACTTTGTGCCGAAATTACAATTTGTTGTTGTTTAAATAATAGTTGCGTTTGTTCAATCGTATAAACCATTAATTGTTTTCCAATATTTTTTGCGCGGTAGCTTGGATGTACAACCACCCTGCCAATACTTGGTTGTGGGTAATTTGTATTTGGTGGTAAAATACGAGCGTAAGCTATTAACTCATTATTTTCTATTAATAAAATATGATAGCCGACTAAATCATGTTCATCTACATCTTGATAAGCACAATTTTGCTCAACAATAAACACTTGGGCACGCAGTTTATAAATACTAAAAAGTTGTTGAGTGGTTAATTGGCTAAACGGAATAGTGTAAAAAATCATACCACAAAGGTAAAATTTATACCAGTTATTTAAAAAAACCTACCACTTATACAATGCTGTGTTTTTTATACCTTTGTATGCTTATCTTTAAAAAGGTAATTAGTTTTTTTTTGAAGAATTTTAAACATAGTTGTATTTTACTTTTTATTACATTTTTTTGTATTCAAAAATACAATGGGCAATGTTTATTTTTTTTTCCTTCGGGTTATTATAATTGTGCTACAGGGCAAAGTGTAGTAAATTACACCGTTAATGGGGGCACTCCAAATTATTCATGCACAGCTATCGACCAATTTAATACCGTAGTGGCAACGGGTACAACTGCCACAAACACTGGTACTTTAAATAATTTGCCTGTTGGTAATTATACGCTTACAATAAGTGATGGCGGTGCTTGTACTTATTCTACAACTTATCAAGTTACGGTGCCGTTTAATTCTTCGAGTATTGCTTTTACAAACAGCCTTTCTTGTTTTGGCAGTAATACAGGCGCTTCAAATGCCTCAATTAATAATAGTGTTTTATCGCCACCATTCACGTATACATGGAGTAATGGAAGCAATGCACAAACAGCTACTAATTTAGCGGCTGGTATTTATTCGGTAATTGTTAGAGATAATGCGGGCTGTATAGTATCTAATACTGTACAAATTGGTCAGGCCACACAAATACAAAGTGTTTTAAATACTACGCTAATACCTTGTTTTAATGGTACCTTAAGTTCAGCTATTACTAGTACTGGGGGCACTTCACCTTATACCTATTCTGTAAACGGAACATCTATCCCTTCTGCAACGGCTACAATTTTATCAATAGGCGTAAAAACTATTACTACAAAAGATGCCAATGGCTGTGTGCAAACAAACACCATTTTAGTAAATCAGGTAAGTGCGCCTACTATTTCGTTTACTATTACAAAACCAAATTGCCCTGGTAGTGTTGATGGGGCTGTTACAGCAAGCGTAAGTAATGCGCCTTTAGCATATAGTTATACCTGGCAACCAACGGTTTCGTTTACAAATACCATACAAAACATAGCAAGTGGTAATTATACTTTAATTGTAAAAGATGGTAGTGCTTGTATTACCAAAAGCCTTGTAACGGTAGCTGCTGCAATAAGTATAACAGCTGTTGCTACAACTATTTCTGAAAATTGCAGTGCTGCAGATGGTAGCGCTACCATTAGTGTTTCGGGTGGAAATTCTCCCTACACTTATAATACATTGCCTTTGGCTTCTACATCTAATACCCTTACCAATCTTACAACTGGCACCTACACTACTATTGTTAAAGATGCTAATAATTGTATTGATTCATTAAAGTTTACAGTGGGTAATTTAAGCACCGTTAGTTTATCGGTATTAAGTACTACTCCAGTTTTGTGTTATGGTAATTGCAATGGTAAAATACAAGTTAGTACTACAAATGCTATATTGCCTATTACGTATAGTGCCACAGGTACGCCCACCACAAGTAGCAGTTTACTTACAAATTTATGTGCAGGTTTAATTACCATTAAGGTAATTGATGCTATTGGTTGCCCCGCCACCACCACCGTAAATTTTACACCACCACCTGTTTTTTCGTATAGTGCAACGCAACCAGCAATTAGTTGCTTTAATAAACCCATTACCTTACAAGCAAATGCTAGTGGCGGTAACGGAGGGTATAGCTTTATTTGGAACCCAGGCACTATTAATGGACAAGTAGTAAGCATAACCCCATCCGCAAGTACAGTATATAGTTTAAATGTATATGATAGTAATGGTTGTACTTTAGCTCCTTTTCAAGTAACGGCAACTATTAACCCACCTATTGCCATAAACATAAATAATAATAGCACTGGTATTTGCCCCGGCACCACCGCACAAATTACACCTACTTTAAGTGGTGGAGATGGAAATTATACCTACACATGGTTACCTAGTAATAATAATACACCTACTATTTTTGTACAAAACATTTTAGTGCCAACCTACACCTTAATTGTAAACGATGGCTGTGGGTCGCCAACGGCAATAAAAATTATAAGCATAAATTTATTTCCAGTAATTATACCAACCTATATTGCAGCACAAGATACAGGCTGCGAACCTTTTTGCACGCAATTTATAAATACCACACCAAAATCAACCAATGCTATTTGGAATTATGGCGATAAACCCTACGAACAGCTTGGTAATACTACTAATTATTGTTACACTACTTCGGGTATATACAATGTTAAGCTAACGGTTACAGATAGTAACCAATGTAAAATGGCTTTTACCTATACTAATGCTATTAACGTATTATCTAGCCCTAAGGTTAATTTTACTACGGTGCCCCAAGTTTTAACTTTTAATAATTGCGATAATTTTACCTTAAAAAACCAAACACAAAACGCTACTAATTATGCATGGTTTGCTGAGGGATTGCCCTACGGAAATAGTGTAGATATAAATAATTATGCTTTACACGATACAGGTTGTTATTATTTTAAATTAACAGCAACTAATCAAAACAATTGTAGTAATTTTTTAGAAAAATATATTTGTGTGATTGAAGGCTTTAATTTTTATATGCCCAATTGTTTTACACCCAATGACGATAATTTAAACGAGAAGTTTTTGCCCATAGGTACAGGCTTTACAAATAAAGATTATACTTTTGATATATATAACCGCTGGGGTACAAAAATTTTTACAACCAACGATATTACAAAAGCCTGGGATGGAAAACCAACTTCAGATAAGTACGACCCTAGTAATGTTTATTTTTGGCGTGTAAAAATTACCGATACGGTTAACGACACCCATTTGTTTACAGGCCACGTTTTATTGTTGCGATAATTTTTTTAAATCCAAACTTTTATAAAATGGCTGCGCTAACTCTTTGATATTATAAGCAAAAAAAAAGCACTTTACCATTTAAAAAAAGCACCAAACTGTGCTTATAAAAGGTG
>JAYTRS010000320.1:0-13494 GCA_043746065.1 Bacteroidota bacterium
TTTCTTTTAGCTGGTAATAGGTACCACATATAGTAAACACAGTTGCATCGTAGGCTACATTTTCATCAGGCATCACTTGTAAACACTTATCTAATACCGCTTTTGCTTTTTTATTTTTGCCTTCGTTTATTAATGCACCAGCCAATACGCTCATTTGCATGCGTAAATTACCAGTCATGCGTACGCAATTTTCATCTAAGTTTACACCTTTTTTATCCATGCCACCCCATAAAAACTTATTCATAATGTTATCGTACATCGCATCGGTATTTACTCTGCCGCCTTGTTGCTCTTCGCTTTCGGTTTGTTTAATAGGTACAAAACGGTAAGCCAAGCCTTCTAACTGAAAGTATTTTTTTAACCCTACGTAAGCTTCGTCGCCAGTGGTAACGGCAAAATAAATAGGACGACTCCAATCATTGTGTGCCACTAAATCTAACACCATTAAATCGTTTTTAGTAATGTAGCTACGGCCACCCAAATCCCAACTTATACGTTTGGTAAGGCGAGCGGTATCTTTTACGGCAACAACTTTGTTACGCATTACCTTTAAACTATCAACGTTTACATAAAAGCTGCGGGTAGGTAATACATCAATTAATTCCCCACCGTTATCTAACTTATCATTAGGATCGTCGCTTTGCACAAATTTAACGGCTTCGCCAACGTTCATTGGTTTTGAGTCGTGACCTGTAATGTAAACTACTTCCAATTTTGATGCTTCTAATTTTTTCTCATCAATTGTAAAAGGTATAGGTTTACTATCATAAGCAGCACGGCGCATTTGGCGGATGTACCAATCGGTTTGCAATAAACTTAAATTTACTACGCGCACATCGGTACGTATGCCTTCAACTTCTTGCGCATACCAAAGTGGGAAGGTATCGTTATCGCCATTGGTAAATAAAATAGCATTGGGCGCACAACTTTGTAAGTAATTAATGGCACAATCGCGCGATAAAGTTCTAAGCGAACGGTCGTGATCATTCCAACCTTCTTTAGCCATAATACTTGGTACTATTAAGCTTAAAGCGGTAGCACCAATAGCAGCACCAATAGTGGCCGATTTTTTGCTAAGTAAATCGTATAAAAATAACACACCAAAACCTATCCAAATGGCAAAGGCATAAAAACTACCAGTGTAGGCATAATCACGTTCGCGTGGTTGATAAGGTGTTTGATTTAAATAAATAACAATGGCTAAGCCCGTTAGTAAGAAGAAACACAACACAATCCAAGCATTTGGTTTATCTTTTTTAAAGTGAAAAAACAAACCTAATAACCCTAAAATAAATGGCAGAGCATAAAAATGATTGTTTGCAAAATTATTTTTATCGCGATGAATTTTTTGAGAAGTATCACTATCTAAACGCACATCATCAAGGGGCTTTATTCCCGACACCCAATTGCCCTCCATGCTATTTCGCATAAGGCCTTGCACATCATTTTGTCGGCCAATAAAATTCCAACAAAAATAACGCCAGTACATAAAATTAATCTGGTAACTAAAGAAATAATTTAAATTAGCTGCCATTGTAGGTATTTCAATGGTTTGAGGTTGCCCATCGCGCCCTTCAACCACTTTATTTTTATGATTTTCGGTAATATTACCCCAGTATTTGTAAGCCGATTCGTGATGCGATTGGCTGCTCCACATACGTGGGAAAACAGTACAAAACTCTTTTTCGTATTTAGGAATACTATTTTTGCGAGAATCGATTACACGGTAATTTTTTGCAGTCTCATCTTTACCATAAACGGGCGTTCCATCGCCAAACTCGTTACGAGAACGTTGAGGCGCATTGTAATACTGACCATAAAGTACAGGCCAATCGCCATATTGTTCGCGCAATAAATACGATAACATATTTGGTGCATTTTCAGGATCGTTTTCGTCCATAGGTGGGTTAGCTTGCGAGCGAATTACCAACACAAAAAACGAAGAGAAACCAATTAAAATAGTGGCAAAGCTTAAAAATACTGTATTTAAAGTAATAGTGCTTTGTTTAAATTTATGAATAAGGTAAACAATGGCTCCCAAAAAAACTAATCTAAAAAACATATCGCTACCATTTTGGCCTGTTAATACTGCAAAACCAGCAAAACCGATGGTGGCATAAAAGCCCAATTTGTAATGTTTTTCGTTTTTATTAATGGTATACGAAATTAAAAAAGATAAAGCTGTAACTAATAATAAACAAAAAACAATGGTACCACTACTAAAGCCCAAGTGAATTTTGTTGGTAAAAAACACTTCGTAATCGCTTAAAAATTTTACAAATTTTGTAATCAATAAATTTTGTACAAAGGCTAAAATACCAACCGATGCAAAGCCTGCAATGAAAAAACCTTTCCAACTAAATTTGTATTTTTTAAAATAAATTACATAGCCAATAGCTGGTATTACTAATAAGTTTAGTAAATGGACCCCAATGGATAAACCTACCAAATAACTAATTAATACTATCCAACGCAAAGCACCTGTTGGGTTAAGGCTATCTTCCTCGTCCCATTTTAAAATGGCCCAAAATACAATAGCAGTAAAAAAGCTACTCATGGCGTAAACTTCACCTTCAACGGCACTAAACCAAAACGAATCGGAAAACGTGTAAGCCAATGCCCCAACAATGCCAGCGCCAATTACCGCCCATTGTTGACCTTGAGCTAAATCTGCTACTTTTTTACCATAGGCTTTAATACCAAGGCGAGTAATTGTCCAAAACAAAAATAAAATACTAAACGAGCTTGATAAGGCGCTCATAATATTTATCATCATGGCAGCGGTTGATGGATCGCCACCCCCTAATAGTGAGAAAAAACGCCCTAATAATAAAAAGAAAGGGGCGCCAGGTGGGTGACCAACCTCTAATTTATACGAACAGGCAATGTACTCGCCACAATCCCAAAAACTAGCCGTGGGCTCAATGGTACAGCAATACGTAATGGTGGCAATAGCCCAAACAATCCATCCAGCGAGGTTGTTTAATTTTTTAAATTCTTTAGTCATCATAATTAATGTTTGCGAAGATACAATTTTACTTGGTTTTACGAAGAACGTTTTTTTTGTAAATTTATTTGCAATAAATAAAAAAATAGTATCTTTGCCACTCAAAATTAAGTTCTTTTAACAAAAATGCCCGATCGTCTAATGGCAGGACTTCAGTTTTTGGTTCTGACTATGTAGGTTCGAATCCTGCTCGGGCAACCAAACTTAATTTTTAAAATCCCTTAGATTTTCTGAGGGATTTTTTTTTAAATAAACTTTCTAATGAATACACAATTTATAAATGCCACTTTAAACGATTTACCAAAAATTGTTAATACCTATAATAGCACCATAGCCAGCAGGCTTGTAACTGCCGATTTAGAGCCGGTTAGCGTTGAAAGTAAATTAGCTTGGTTTAATGCACATAATACAACAAGCCGCCCACTTTGGCTTGTGAATTATAACCATGAGTATGCAGGTTGGTTAAGTTTTAACAGCTTTTATGGTAGGCCCGCTTATGATGGTTGTGTAGAAGTAAGTATTTATTTAGAAGAAAAATATAGGGGAAATGGCTTAGGCAAAGCCTGTTTACAAAAAGCAATTAACGAAGCGCCAGCATTAAAAATACACTCGTTATTAGGTTTTATTTTTGGACATAATACGCCCAGTTTAAATTTATTTTATCAATTTGGCTTTACTAATTGGGCAAACTTTCCACAAATTGCAAATATGGATGGCGTAATGCGCGATTTAATTATTGTGGGTAAAAAAGTGCAGTAAGTAAATTTGTAAGAGTATTTTTTGTAATTTTATGTTTAATGAAAAAAAATTACCTTTTAATTTTAATACTATGTGCTTTAATAAGCTCCTGCAGTTATAAATTTTCGTTACAAAAACGCAGGTACAGTAATGGTTTTTTTATTGCATCAACAAGTGGCAAAAATAGTTTCGAAAAAAGTAATACAATCAATTATAACAAAAAAACACAAGCCCCTGTAGACGAAACAGATGTTGAAATTGCAAAGATAATAACCCCTTTAACAAAAAAAAGTAATGATTCTACAAACCAAAATTTTGTAAAACATAATGGTATAAACACCCAATTTGATAATAGCGTAAGGACTCAAAGTAGCTTACTACCTGTTAATTTTGAAAGTAAAAAAAGTAGAATTAATAAAGAACTAACCATAAAAAATAAAAATAAGTTAGGTGGCATACTTGAAGTATTTGAAAATATTTATATAGCCTACTTATTTATTTGTGCAATAGTAGTAATAGCTATTCTTTTATTTTATTTATTTAGTGTTTTCCCACCCTTACAAGCCATTTTAATTATTATTGTAGGCATAATAATATTAGCATTACTGGCTGGATTAGGTGCGGCTATTCGTTACTAATAGTTTGTTATTTTAATTAATTTAAACTTCTTTAAAGTTTAATCATCTAAAAAAATATGTCCACTCCTTTAAATCAAATTTTTCATCTGTATAGCCGTTTGGGTTTTGGTATATCTTATGCAGAAGCCAAGCAATTACAACAAAAAACATTAACCGAAATTGTAAACAATATAATTGTTTCATCCTCTATCCCCACCTATTTAAACGACATAAAAAAAGAGGATATTCCCAACCGAAAAGATGCCATGGAAGAGGGAATGAATAAAAAAGAATTTCAGCAACTCATTAACGAAAAATTACAAGAATTAAACATTGCGTGGGTAAAAAAAATAATTTCAACCAAAAGTAATTTGGTTGAAAAACAAACCTTGTTTTGGCACAACCATTTTGCATGTCGTATTCGCGATCCTTTTGCCATGCAGGAATTAAATAACATTCATCGCAAGTTTGCTTTTGGTAGTTTTAGAGATTTATTAGTAGAGGTAAGTAAAAGCCCGGCTATGATTTTGTATTTAAATAATCAACAAAATAAAAAACAACATCCAAACGAAAATTTTGCGCGCGAGGTAATGGAATTATTTACATTAGGCCGAGGCAATTATACCGAAAATGATATTAAGGAAGCTGCCAGAGCATTTACTGGATGGACTGTAAATAAGGATACACGCGATTTTGAATTTAAAGAAAAACAACACGATACCGATGAAAAAATTATTTTTAATCAAAAAGGTAATTTTGGTGGCGAAGATGTAATAAATATGCTTATTAGTAATAAACAAACCGCATATTTTATTACAAAAAAAATGTATAAATATTATGTAAACGAAACTATAAACGAAGAACGCGTAAAACAGTTAGCCGATTTTTATTATCAAAATCAATATAATACAGGGGCATTAATTAAAAAAATAGTTACAAGTGTTTGGTTTTTTGATGGAGAAAATATGGGCTGCAATATTAAATCGCCTATTGATTATTTGGTGGGTTTATCACGTCAGTTTTCTATCACTTATTCAAACTATAAATTAATATTTCAGTTACAACGTGCTTTAGGAATGCAACTATTTTTTCCGCCAAATGTTGCAGGTTGGCCAGGTGGCAAATTATTTATAGATAGTTCTACATTATTGTTACGCATGAAATTACCCTCGGCATTATTAAATAATAGCGAATTAGAAGTAGCCGAAAAAATTGACGACCCCGATGATCAAGCAAAAGAACATATTTTTGCAAATAAAAAATTAGAAACAGAAGTTAATTGGACACCCATTTTAGAAGAAACAAAAGACCTAGAGTTTGACAAACTATTAAAAATATATTTATTAAAACAACCTTTACAAAAAGTAATTAATAAAATAAAAAGCGATACTGCATTAGGACAAAAAGAAATGATTTTAAAAATAGTGAGTTTACCTGAGTATAGTTTAGCATAATTCCTAACATACTGTTTTACACTAATAATTAGACCTAAAATAATTAATATAAAATACCTAAAATATGGATAGAAGAAGTTTTATAAAAACAAGTTCGTTAGCAAGTGGTTATTTTATGTTACCTGGTTTTTTAAAACCTTTACAAAATTTAATTACCCTACCCGCACAAAAAAATTTGGTGGTTATTCAGTTTTCGGGGGGTAACGATTGGCTAAATACCATTGTGCCTTTTAATAACGATTTATATTTAAAAAAACGTCCGCGCATTGGCTTAAAAGGCGATAAAATAACATTGTTAGAAAAAGATTTAGCCTTAAACAATGTGTTGTTACCAATTAAAGAATTTTATGATAATGGCGAGTTAAGTATTGTAAACAATGTTGGGTATCCAAACCCAGATAGATCGCACTTTAGGAGTATGGATATTTGGCATACCGCCAGTGATAGCAATCAAATTTTACAGTCGGGTTGGCTGGGAAGATACTTAGATACTTCTTGCAAATTTTCATACGAAGCCATTGAAGTAGATAATTATTTATCACTGGCCTTAAAAGGTAAAACCTTAAATGGCTTAGCAGTAAAAAACATTAATCAATTATATAAAGAAGTAAAAACGCCCTACTTTAATGATTTGGTAAGCGTTACAAAAGATGATATCTTATCAGAAGATAATCAAGGATACCTTTATAAAACATTAATTGAAACCCAAAGCAGTGTGGATTATGTGTATGAAAAAAACAAAATAATTTCAAATAGCTTTACTTATCCCAATACCGAAATTGGAAATCAATTAAAAAATATTGCCAATTTTATTTCTAGCGAAATTACTACAAAAGTATATTATGTAAGTTTGGGAGGCTTTGATACGCATGCAGGGCAAGTTGATAAACAAAACAAAGTATTAAGCCAATATGCCGACGCCGTTGCCGCATTTATAAAAAATTTAAAAGAACTAAATAAATGGGACGATACCTTAATTTTTACCTTTAGCGAATTTGGCAGAAGAGTAGAAGAGAATGCGAGTGCAGGTACCGATCATGGCACGGCTGGTAATGTATTTTTATTTGGTAAAAATTTAAAAAAGAAAGGAATTGTAAACCAATCTCCCGACTTAACAAATTTAGATAACGAAGACTTAAAATACAGTGTTGATTTTAGAAGCATTTATAAAGATATTTTACAAAACTGGTTACAAACCGATGCTACTAAAATTGTATCTGCAAATGTAAATCCGTTTAATATTATTTAAATGGAAACTGACTCACAAATATTAATAGATTTGGTTACGTTAAAAATGCCTTTTGGCAAATATAAAAACGTTACACTTTGCGATATACCTGAGTATTATTTAAGTTGGTATAATGGCAAGGGGTTTCCGCAGGGTAAATTAGGTATGCAATTACAAACCCTGTACGAAATAAAATTAAATGGTTTAGAGTATTTATTAGAACCACTTAAAAAAATGCATAAAAAACAGTAGTTTTACGTTCTATTTTTCACAAAGTACTTTTTTGAATTTTGATTATACATATATCTCCTTAGGTAACGCAAAAATTTTTGAGCCTGTAACTCTTTTAACCAATAGTTTTATTGGTGCCTTTTGTGTTTACTCCTTTGTAAAAATAAAAAAATATAATACTAAATTATCTACCGAGTGGGCTTACTTTTTTTTATTACTTGGTGTAAGTAGTTGCTTTGGCTCAACCGCACATGCTGTGCATTTTCAATTAGGAAATTTATTTTTAAATACTATAATTTTTTTAATGAATAGCCTCTCGTTACTATCTATTTATTTTTGTTTTAAAGCCGCAAACACTAGTTTATCACTTAATAAACCTCAACAAAATAAATACACTACCTATATTGTAATGGCCTGGGTTTTAATTTTGTTAATTATTACTTTAATTAATAACGATTTTTTATTAATCAAAATTCATGCAGGCTTGGTGCTTATGTATTCACTAATTACTCATAGTATAAGCTATTTTAAAAAACAAACTGGTAGCGGGTGGATTGCGGGTGGTATTTTAGTTTCGTTTATATCTATTATTATTCATTCATTAAAATTATCAATAAGCGATTGGTTTAATTATAAAGATATTGCGCATGTTATTATATTAATTTCTTCAATAATTATGGTTAATGGTATTTTACTAAAATTAAAAAGTTTAAAACGCTAAAAAACCTTCTAATTGAGCAATACTAACATTTTTTTGTTCGTCGCTAATAAAATTTCCGGTTTCGTTTAATACCTTATCTATTGTTGAAATTGGTAACTTTGTATGATAAACATGTAATTTTAAATAGTTTAAAATACCTGTTAAATCCTCCATACCCCTTAAATTTCCGGCACGACCACTACTTACCCCTACTAAACACGCCTTTTTGTTTGCCCATTCTTTTGGCGAAATACTATCTAAAAATAATTTTAAAATACCAGGGTAGCCACCATTATACTCGGGCACTACAAAAATAAATTTTGAAGTATTCACAATATATTTTTGTATTAAATGCGTGTAGCCTTCGCTACGGTTACCATACAATTCTGTAAAAGCAATGGTTTGAGGTAATTCACAAAAATCAAAAATTTGAGCATTTACATTTTTTTCTTTTAAAAAGCTTTGGTACAACTTGCTTACCTTTAAGCTATTGCTGTTTGCGCGGTTGGTGCAGTTTATAATAACTATTTTATCCATATTTTTATTAACATTTTTATTAAACTTATAAGCCCTATTGTTAAAAACTAACAATACTTAAAGTTCGTAATAAGTTTAACTTTACAAAAAGCATTTTTACTATTTCTTAATTTTTTTATGAACATTACATATTACGGTCATTCTTGTTTTGGAGTTGAAATTAATGGCAAACACTTGTTATTTGATCCATTTATTTCGCATAACAAATTAGCTACCAACATAAATATTAATGCCGTAAAAGCCGATTATATTTTGATTTCGCATGGGCACGAAAATCACATTGCAGATGTGGAAGCCATTGCCAAAAACACAAAAGCAAAGGTAATTTGTAATGGCGAAATTAACGATTGGTTGGTGGGAAAGGGTGTTGAAAACACACACCCTATGAATATTGGCGGCAAGTTAAAATTAGATTTTGGCAATATTAAAGCAGTAGTGGCAATACACAGCAGTAGCATGCCCGACGGAACTTATGGCGGTACTGCAATGGGATTTGTGATTGAAAGTACAGAAGGTAGTTTTTACTATGCGGGCGATACCGCTTTAACCTATGATATGAAATTAATTGGCGATTATCGCAATATTAACTTTGCATTTTTACCCATTGGCGATAACTATACAATGGGCGTTGATAATGCTATTATAGCTTGCAACTTTATTAAGTGCGACGATATAATTGGTATGCATTATAACACATTTGAATCCATACAAATTGATAAAAACGAAGCCGTAAATAAATTTGAACAACAAGGTAAAAAACTAACATTAATGCCAATTGGCCAAACAATAACAAAATAAATAATAATTTACTCGAAACCCTAAATAAATAATAACAGAATGGGAAAAATAATAGCAATAGCAAATCAAAAAGGTGGCGTAGGTAAAACTACTACTGCCATTAACTTAGCAGCAAGTTTGGCTGTTTTAGAATACAAAACATTATTAATTGATGCCGACCCACAATCAAATGCTACATCAGGCGTTGGTATTGATGTTACCTCAATAAAAGCAGGTTTGTACGAATGCATAATTGATAGCGTTCATCCTAAAGATGTTATTTTAAAAACAGACACTCCTAATTTGTTTTTATTGCCAACCAATGCCGATTTAGTGGGTATTGAGTTAGAGCTAGTAAGCCTTACTAACCGCGAGTACATGATGAAAAAAGCAATTGACAAAATAAAAGATAAATACGATTTTATTATTGTAGATTGTTGCCCATCATTAGGCTTAACAGTAATAAACTCTCTTTGTGCCTCAGATAGCGTTATTATACCTGTACAGTGCGAGTATTTTGCTTTAGAAGGTATGGGTAAATTATTACAAACCATTAAAATTGTACAAACCCATTTAAATACAAATTTAGATATCGAAGGCGTGTTACTTACCATGTTTGATGGCCGTTTACGCTTAGCTAACCAAGTTGTAGAAGAAGTTAAAACCCATTTTCAAGATATGGTGTTTGATACCCTCATTCAACGTAACACCAAACTAGCCGAAGCCCCAAGTTTTGGCAAAACAATTATTATGCACGATGCTATTGGTAAAGGCTCTACTAGTTACTTAAACTTAGCCCGCGAAATATTACAACGCAACGGGTTAACAAAGATTAGCGATAAAAATAGAGTTATAAAAGTACAAGAATCAGAAGAAGAACTAAGCGAAGACCTTTAATAATAGTTTAGAAAGTTAAAAAGTTTTAAGGTTTAGAAAGTTGAATAACAACTCTAAAACTTTCCTAACTTTCCTAACTTTCCTAACTTTCAAACTTAAAAAAATGAGTAACATAAAAAAACCTGCATTGGGCCGAGGATTAAGCGCCTTACTACAAAATGCAAAAACCGATATTACCACAAAAGAAGTTGGCGAAAATACTCCTCTTGTTAACTCTATTTCTCAAATAAAAATTAAGCATATTGAAGCTAATCCCTTTAATCCACGCAGCAATTTTGAAGAAACAGCCCTAAACGAATTAAGCGATAGTATTAAGCAACACGGTATTATTCAACCCCTTACGGTACGTAAATTAGGTTACGATAAATACCAATTAATTTCGGGCGAACGCCGTTTTAGAGCCTCACAAATTGCTGGATTAACCGATGTGCCTGCTTACATTCGTATTGCTGATGACCAAGCCATGTTAGAAATGGCACTGGTAGAAAACATTCAACGCGAAGATTTAGACCCTATTGAAGTATCTTTATCCTACAAACGTTTAATTGATGAATGTAATTTAACCCAAGAACAATTAAGCGAAAAAGTAGGTAAGCAACGTAGTACCGTTACAAATTTTTTAAGGCTTTTAAAATTACCTGCTCCCATTCAAAAAGCCTTGCGCGATAGAGAAATAACGATGGGCCACGCCAAAGCCTTAATTAATATTGATAACGACGATAGGCAATTAGCTATTTTTGCATTGGCTTTAGAGCAAGATTTATCGGTTAGGCAAATAGAAGATTTAGCACGTGGCGAAAAAATAAAAGTAACGCCAAAAGTTACTCGCCTCGAAAAACTATTAACTACCGAGGATAAAATTATTACTAAACAATTAGATAAGCTTTTTGATAAATCGTATCAATTTGCACGTAATAGTAAGGGCGGCGGAAACATTAATTTAAAATTTAATAATAATAAAGAATTACAAAATATTCTTTCGTTTTTTGGCATTGAATAATAAAATACTTTAATTTACATAAATAATTATAAAATTCTAAACAAATAAAAAATCAATCTATGAAAGTATCAATAATTGGGGCTGGAAACGTAGGCGCAACATGTGCCGAATATATTGCTCTTAACAGCATTGCAAGCGAAGTAGTTATTTTAGACATTAAAGAAAATTTTGCAGAAGGTAAAGCTTTAGATTTAATGCAAACTGCCACTTTAAACGGCTTTAATACAAAAATTACTGGTAGCACTAACGATTATGCTAAAACGGAAAATAGTAAAGTAGTAGTTATAACCAGTGGTATACCTCGTAAACCCGGTATGACCCGCGAAGAATTAATTGGTATTAATGCTGGTATTGTAAAAACAGTAACCGAAAATGTTTTAAAACATAGCCCCGAAGCCATAATAATAATTGTTAGTAACCCAATGGATACGATGACCTATTTAGCTTTAAAAGAAAGCAAACTACCAAAAAATCGTATTATTGGTATGGGTGGCATACTAGATAGCGCTCGTTTTAAATGCTATTTATCGCAGGCGTTAAACGCCCCAGCAAGCGATATTAGCGGTGTGGTAATTGGTGGCCATGGCGATACAACCATGATACCTTTAACACGTTTAGCTTCTTATACTGGCGTACCCGTTTCTCAGTTTTTAGATGCTGATGCACTTAAAAAAGTAGCTGCCGATACCATGGTAGGTGGTGCAACATTAACAGGTATGTTAGGCACAAGCGCTTGGTATGCACCAGGTGCATCGGTTGCGCAATTAGTAAACAGTATTTTAAACGACCAAAAAAAATTATTTCCTTGTTGTGTGTTTTTAGATGGCGAGTATGGGCAAAAAGATATTTGCCTTGGAGTACCAGTTATTATTGGTGCTAACGGTTGGGAAAAAATTGTAGACTACAAACTTAATGCAGATGAACAAGCTGCTTTTGCAAAAAGTGCTGATGCAGTAAGAGCCATGAATACTGTTTTAAATGATATGAAAACTGCATAAAAAAATTACCACCTTTGGTAAAGTAGGAATAAAATTTAAAAAATACCCACCAGTGGGTATTTTTTTTATTTAAAGGTATGTATATTTTTGCCGTTAATTATAAAAACAATTTAAACCCCAAAAACAAACAAAATGAAAAAACTATTTATTATTGCAGTTGCTGCTTCAGCTATATTTTTAGCCTCTTGCTCAGCAAAAATCAATTCAATGTCTAAAAACTCAGTGCCTTTTCCAGGTATGACAGTTACACGCGCAGATTATAAATTATCTAAAGATGTAAGTGCAGAAGTAGAAGTAAAAGAATGGTCGGCTTTGGGTGGTTATTTAAGAGGCGCAAAAGCAGTTGGCGAAGCTAAACACGAATTACGCCAAGGTATTATTAATGGATATGGTTTAGATAAGGCAACTCAAATTGCTACTTACAAACTTTTAGATGCAAATCCAAATTTTGACTACTTAACTAACGTACGTGTTACAAAAGAGTATACTAAAAAGTGGCTATTGTTTTTCTGGAAGTACAATTCTAAAATTAAAGTTGTGGCTAAAGGCGTTACTTTAAATACTGAGAAATAATCATCTCAAAAATTAATAAGTAAAAATTTTTAACAATTTAAAATTAGATATTCAAATGAAAAAAATAAATATACTAGTAGCAGCTACAATTATAGCAGTTCTGTTATCATCGTGTACCGCCAAATCAACGTTGCAAAAAGACGTTAAAAATATGGAAATTCGTTTTAAACCCTTAACCCGTAAGGATATTACTTTGGTAGGCAATTTGCAAACCGAAATTACCATTACGGGTAAATTTAAAAAAGGAATAAAAAGGATAGATAAGTCTTTTAAAAAGAATTATAAACAAGGTTTAATCAATAGCAGCGAAGCTACCGAAATTATGTATTTTGCACCTAGTGCTGGCGAAGCCATTACAGGTTCGCTATACGATAATGAAATTTTTAATTCTGTTTATGGTACTAAAAATTTAGCAGTTAGAAAAAGTTTATTTGCGAAACTATTCCCTGGTGCTTTTGCTATACTAAAAAGTAAATTTGAAGTAGCAGATGCTGGTTTGGATTTTGCTTACTATGCTTTAGTTGAAAAATATCCTGATGTAGATTATTTTATTAATGTACGTTTTGATAGAAAAACAATTCTTAAAGGTAAAAAATTCTCTGAAACTGTAATTGTTAAAGCTGATGGCGTTAACTTAAAAACAGATTAATAATAGTTTAATATTATGAAAGCCGTTTCAAATAATTTGAAACGGCTTTTTAATTTAACATTTATACCAATTACAGCACCGCACCTAG
>JAYTRS010000321.1:0-4425 GCA_043746065.1 Bacteroidota bacterium
TTAAAGCATATAAAACATAGCCATTTGATTTAAACCTTTACACTTAAATACCATAGTTTTAAATAACAACACTACCTTTTTTGGCTAGCATATTATAAGTTGTTATTTTTTAAGTGAAAGCTTTGTTTTTTTAACCCCGTTGGTTGCTACAAAATTAAATTTAAGGTACACTAGCAATTTTTAAACCTAAACTTAAATAAGTACTCAGGATGACGAATATCCTCTAAATAAAAAAGCGTTTCAATTACATGAAACGCTTTTTTTATTAAGCTATTTTTATAGTGATGGTTTAAAGTTTAATTAACTTATCTTTTAAATACCCACTGGTAAAGCCTTTTTTACTTTTTACCAACTCTTCGGGGGTGCCTTCAAATACAATATTTCCGCCGTGTTCTCCGCCTTCGGGTCCCATATCTATAACCCAATCAGCACATTTAATCACATCTAAATTATGTTCAATTACTACAATGCTGTGTCCACGTTTTAATAAGGCATCAAACGATTTTAAAAGCTTTGCCACATCATGAAAATGCAAACCTGTTGTTGGTTCGTCAAACACAAATAAGGTGGGGGTTGTATTGTTTATTTGTATTAAAAAACTGGCTAGTTTAATACGTTGTGCTTCTCCTCCGCTTAAGGTACTGCTACTTTGCCCTAATTGCACATAGCCTAAGCCAACGGCTTGTAGGGGTAATAATTTTTCTAATATTTTTTTACAGGTACGGTTATCTTCATCATCAGCAAAAAACAATATGGCTTCGTCAACCGTTAAATTTAAAATATCGCTAATGTTTTTTTCTTTGTAAACAACTTCTAAGGTTTCGGTTTTAAAACGTTTGCCATTACAGGTTTCACAGGTTAGTTGTATATCTGCCATAAACTGCATTTCAATAGTTACTAAGCCCTCGCCTTGGCAGGTTTCGCAACGCCCACCCTCCACATTAAAACTAAAAAAACCAGGTTTGTAATTGCGTGTTTTTGCTAAGCCTTGGTCGGCATACAAGGTACGTATTTCATCAAATGCTTTTACGTAAGTAACAGGGTTACTGCGGGTAGATTTACCAATGGGGTTTTGGTCAACATATTCTAACTGTTTTATTTGTTTTAAACTTCCACCAATTAAATGGGTAGAGTTTATGTTTTCAAAATACCCATCTAAATATTTTTGTAAGGTGGGTATTAAGCCTTTTTTAATAAGCGTAGATTTTCCACTACCGCTTACACCCGTAACGCAAGTTAAAACACCTAAAGGAAATTTTACCGATACGTTTTTTAAATTATTATCGTTTATGTTTTTAATTTCAATAAACTCTTTCCACTTTCTTCTGCTTGCAGGAACTTCAATTCTTATTTTATTAGTTAAATAATTAGCTGTTAAACTTTTGTTTTGTTTTATTAATTGTGCATGTGTACCTTGAAACACAAGATGTCCGCCATTTGTACCCGCTTCTGGGCCAATATCAATTAACTCGTCGGCTTGGCGCATAATTTCTTCATCATGCTCTACTATAATAACGGTGTTACCTTGTTGTTGTAAATTACGCAATACTTTTATTAATCGCTCGGTATCGCGCGAGTGTAAACCAATGCTGGGTTCATCTAAAATATATAAACTACCCACCAAGGTACTACCTAATTGGGTTGCTAAATTAATACGCTGACTCTCGCCACCACTTAAGGTATTGGCCACACGGTTTAAGGTTAAATAGCCCAAGCCTACATCTAATAAATAACCCAAGCGATTTGTAATTTCGGTAACCAAACGTTTGGCAATTTTAGTATCGTGCTCACTTAATTTAAGTGATTTAAAAAAGGGTAATAAATCACTAACAGGCGTTAGTACTAAATCGTTAATACACTTATCTGCCACTTTTACATAATTGGCATCTTTGCGTAAACGTGTGCCATCGCAATCGGGGCAATGCGTTTTACCACGGTAACGGGCAAGCATTACACGGTATTGTATTTTATAGGTTTCTTTTTCTATTTGTTTAAAAAAGGCATTTATGCCTTCAAAGTGTTCATTACCGGTCCATAATAAATTATACTCTGCTTTTTTTAAATCGGCAATGGGTTTATGAATAGGAAAATCAAACTTATGTGCATTTTTTATGAGTTGATTTTTATACGAACTCATTACTTCGCCACTCCAACACACAATGGCATTTTCGTACACCGAAATACTTTTATTAGGAATCACTAAATCAGGGTCAATACCAATAATACTACCAAAGCCTTCGCAGGTTTTACAAGCACCAATAGGATTATTGAAGGTAAAAAAATTTACATTAGGTTCTTCAAACGTAATACCGTCTAACTCAAACAAATTACTAAATAGTTGTTTTTTGTAGGTAGAATCTTTTTCTTCTATCCAAATATAACAATCGCCGTTGCCTTCGGTAAAAGCGGTTTGCACACTATCGGCACAACGGTTGCTAAAATCTTCGTCGGTAGGGTTTGACACTAAACGATCGATTAACAAATAAGTTTCATCTATTTTTTTTACTTTTTTAAAATCAACCTCACTAATTTTTTGAATGGTAGCATTAACAACTACCCTCGAAAAGCCTTGTTGTAAAAGCAATTCTAATTGTTTTTGTAATGTTCTATCTTTTTTTTCGTTAACCTTTGCAAGTACTAATAGTTTTGTTTCGGGTTTTAATTCTAAAATAAAATTAACAACATCGCTTACGGTTTGGCGTTTTACCTGCTTACCACTAATAGGGCTATAGGTTTTACCAACTCGGGCAAATAGTAATTTAAAGTAATCGTAAATTTCGGTTATGGTACCAACAGTACTACGCGGGTTGCGCGAAATTACTTTTTGCTCAATGGCAATGGCAGGGCTTATTCCTTTAATATAATCTACCTGCGGTTTTTCTAAGCGTCCTAAAAATTGACGGGCGTAGGCTGAAAGGCTTTCTACATATCGGCGTTGGCCTTCGGCATATAAGGTATCAAACGCTAAAGATGATTTACCAGAACCTGATAAACCAGTAATTACAATTAGTTTATTACGAGGAATGGCTACATCAATATTTTTTAAATTGTGCTGGCGTGCGCCTTTTATAATAATGTATTGTTTTGGATTTAGTTTAGAAATATCTATAGAACTCATTTAAGAAACAATTAAAATAGCCACATTGCTTGTAAATAAAATAAAAAATTACTCAACAATTAATTTTTTAGTAGTTGATGTATTTTTGTTTTCGACTTTTAACGAATAAATACCTTGGTTAAAAGCAGATAAATCAATTTCGGTTTTTTGAAATAAACCATTTGTTTGATACACCACTCTGCCCGTAATATCAATGATAGAAATTTTATACAAATCATTTTGGGTAAAGCTAATATTTAGTTTTTGCGATACTGGGTTTGGAAAATAATTAAACTCAAAATTGGGTTCAATTTCTTTAATACCCACGCTAGCATTTTTGGTGTACCAAATAGGCGATGTTACAATCCACTGCCCATCAGCTTGCTTTATTTCGGCAAAATAATAGTATTGTACGTTGTTTACTAAGCCACTATTATCGGTAAAAATGCTTGTATTGCTTGCTAAACTGGTGTTTATAGGCGTTGGAAAAACGCCACCACTATTACTTACACCGCGCCAAATTTTAATAGTATCTGCTAATTCGCCATCTAAATCGTTATGCGTTACATTAAACGTTGGGTTTGCAGTGCCTGTAAGTATGCTACCCATAATGTTTGTACCCATGGTAAAAGCTACTTTTGCATTCATATCATCGCTACCATAAAAGTGCATACTTTGCATGGCGGTATATAAATTAGCGCGTGTTAAGCTTGGTGCTAAAATTACTAAACGCCCTCCAGTACTGCGGCCAAAGGTAGTGTAATGGTTATCGTGGTCGTAACCAATACCAACGTGGTAACCAATAGAAAGTAAATTTTTAAAGTATTGAAAATAATTACCTAAGGGATAATCGTTATAATTTGTAAAGGTACTAAAGGCTAAACCGCTACGCAAGGGTGTACCCACAATAGCACTATCATAGGCAGCGTTATAAGGTAAGTTAAGTAATGCTGAGGCTGCTGTGCCAACGGTACTATAATCACTATACTGCGGGTGTGCTAAATAACAAAATGCAGTAGGATTGTTTTTAACTTTTTTAAACAATCCATCGTAATCACTTTTTGCATTATAAATATCATAATTATTACCTACTACACCTGGTACACTTGTTTCCCAGCCTATTAATTGGTTAAAGCCATACACTACAACATGCCCGTTATAATTAGATGATACCCCGTATTCGTTACCAAATAGAGTTAAAAAGGTGCCATCTTGGTTAGCAGTATTAGCCATGTTTAAACCAATAGGATAGCTTTGAATTTTAAACCCAGGGTTATTAGCACTGCTGTAATGATTATGTTCTGATACTCCTAAAAAATCAAAATTAT